>JAUYLB010000048.1 GCA_030699785.1 bacterium | reverse complement strand
GGCTAAAATTTCTTTGATATAGACATCACGTTTCACAAGAGACTCCTTTCGTTCTCTAAACGGAGCAAGCTTGTCTATTAAGATATCCGCAACTTCTTTTTTGAGCGCCTCATACTTCTTGGTTAAGAATTTTGCTTCTACCTCTTTTGTGGGCATATTACCAAAAAGGGAGTAGAGGGTGAGCAGATTGGATATCCCTGGTTTTTTTACGGGAGAGTACAAAATATTGCTCTCTGTGTCGGTAATGGCTCGCTTAATCTTTTTGCGGATCAGTTCGGGACTGTCAAAGAGGGAGATTTGGGAGTCTGGACTATCTGACTTGGACATTTTCTTTTTGGGGTCTTGCAGGGAAAGAATCTTCCCTCCTTCTTTGGGTACAAGAGCTTCGGGCTCAATGAATGTGTCTCCGTATGTTGCATTGAATTTTCTTGCCAGGGTGCGAGAGAGCTCCAGGTGCTGTACCTGGTCTTTTCCTACGGGAACGGCCTCTGGCTTGTAGAGAAGAATATCTGCTGCTTGAAGAACAGGATAGCTTAAGAGACCTGCGTTTATATTTTGCTTGTGTTTCTTTGCCTTGTCTTTGAACTGGGTCATACGCTCAAGTTCTCCTAGTGGTGTAAGGGTACTCAAAATCCAGGCAAGCTCCGTATGCTCTTGCACGTGAGATTGGATAAATATGGTTGTTCTCTCGGGATCTATACCCAAAGCCAAAAGCTCTACGGTTTTTTCCAGGGTTGCGTTTCGGAGAAAAGTAGGATCTTGAGTAACCGTGAGCGCGTGGAGATCTGCAATAAACACAAGCATCTCGTGCGTGTCCTGCATCTCTACCCACTGCTTAATCGCCCCCAGGTAGTTGCCTACATGGTATGAGGGGCCCGTTGGTTGAATGCCACTTAGAATTCGCATGGAATAACTCATTAACTGATAACTAATAACTAATCACCTACAATCACTTATAACATATAACTCATTAACTGATAACTAATAACTGATAACTAATTACCATGAGTTATAGGTTATGAGTGATAAGTGATCAGTCATTGTCACTAGACCTCAATAAGAACGGGCAGTACCATAGGACGACGCTGTGTCTTTTCGTACAGGTACTCTCCCGTGGCGTTGCGCACGCTATCTCGCACGTACACCCAGTTAATCGCGCCTCCGGATCCCGCTGCCTTGTTGATAGTTTGTATCACCTTCTTTCTGGTTTCTCGTAGCAAGTCTTTAGATTCTCTCAAATAAATGAATCCTCGCGAAATAATATCAGGAGATCCTTTCACACGTCCTGTTTGGCGATCTACTACGGCAATAATGACAAACATGCCGTCTTGCGCAAGACTCTGACGGTCTCGGAGCACCACTTCTCCTACATCTCCAACTCCCAGTCCATCTACCATAACATAACTTGTTTGCACCGCTTCACGCGTTACTTCTAGTGAATCCTTAGAAAGAGTCACTATGTCTCCATTTTCCACAAGAGCAATGTTTTCTTTGGGGTATTTTTCTTCTTTCGCGATTGTTTCGTGATTGACCAACATAGAGAACTGTCCGTGCATAGGCATGAAAAACTTGGGCTTTGTCATACGAATCATCTCTCGCTTCTCTTCTTGGTTTCCATGTCCCGAGGCATGGATATCCATCATTTTGTGGTGAAAGACGTTTGCGCCCTGGCGATAAAGCTTGTCTTTGACAAACTGGACGGTTCGTTCGTTTCCCGGGATAACAGAAGAGGAGAAAATAACGGTATCTCCTTTCTGGATTTTCAGGTGTGGATGTTCTCCATTTACAACGCGCATAAGCACGGCGTTGCCTTCTCCCTGGGCTCCCGTGCAAAGAATAGTAATCTTGTTATCTGGGTAGGAAAGAATGTCCTTGGTTTTTAATAAGGTACCTTTCTTTACCTTGATATGCCCCAGTTTTTGGGCAGCCTCAATGTTTGTGCGCATGGAGTATCCTTCTAGCGCTACTTTTCTTCCGTGTTTCTCTGAAAGCGTGATGAGCTGTTGCAGGCGGTTAAGCAGAGAGGAGAATGTGGCGGTAATGACTCGTCCTTCCGTTTGCGCAAATACCTTATCCAGGTTTTCTTGAATTTGCTCTTCCGAAAGAGAATGTCCCGGTTCTTCTGAGTTTGTGGAGTCTGACATGAGCATAAGAACTCCTTTTTCTCCAATTTCCTTAATGTGTTCGTAATCCGAAGGAGGTTCGTTGACGGGATTATTGTCAAACTTAAAGTCCGACGTGTTTACCACACTTCCCACGGGGGTTGTTACCACAAATCCAAAGTTATCCATAATGCTGTGCGTCTGGCGGAAGGGTTCTACCTCAAAAGGCCCAAGGCGGAACTTCTTTCTATCTTCAACAATGATAATTTTGGGCTTGGGCTGGTCTTTGAAGTCGTCTTGTCGCTTGAGAATAATTGCTTTTGCCATGTTTCCCGCGTACAGAATGGGGTTCCCAATGCGAGGGAGAATATATGGAATGGCTCCAATGTGGTCGTAGTGTCCGTGAGTGATAAGCACTCCCACTATGTCTTTCTCCTTGCCCTTGAGATAGCTGATATTCGGAATAATATAGTCAATGCCTGGCATATCGTATTCGGGCATACGGAATCCTATATCAATAATGAGAATCTTGTTGCCGTACTCAATAAGCATCATATTTCTCCCAACTTCACCCAGCCCTCCAAGAGGGATAACACGCATACATTCTTCTTGTTTTATTGTCATAGCAGTTTTTTCATTAGTAATGAATTATTCAAACGGAACAGGTCTCATAAAAATGAGAGAGGCGAGAGGAGCGTTTCTCAGTGCCCAGGAGAGGACTTGAACCTCCAAGCCTTACGGCATGCGGCTCTGAACCGCACGTGGTTACCAATTTCACCACCTGGGCAAATAGTTTGTTTTGCGTCCTTTGTTATTTGATCAGGTGGTGAAATTAGGTTTCCCCCGTGTAGGAAATTATTCAAAACCGTGGGTTTTGAAAAGAGGGGGGGTCGGGGGAAACCGTGTGATCGTAGTTTTACCACCTGGGCCAAGCGGTTACTTCCATGTTCTTCTCGTCTTTATATACCATTCGGGTAGAAATGAAAAGCGTTGAGAGGGGACGGAAAGAGCTACTGACTGCACGCCCTTCACGCGAGGAGAGGTAACATAAAGGTAATCTAGGTCATGGAGAGCAATAGCGGGAATATCTTTAAGAAGACGGCCTTGTAACGTTTCCATAATCTCTTTTCTCTTTTCTTCATTTGACTCTTTGCGAAGGTCTTCGAGTAGGCGGTCGGCTTCTTGATTCTTGTATTGAGAAAGATTTCTTCCTGGGTCATGCCGTTGAGAGGAGTGCCAGAAGGGGAAGGGATCGGGAACAATGCCCAAGAGATTTCCAAATAGGAGCGCCTCAAACGCTCGGGGCTTAAGCGCTATATTGGCAATATCGGCGCTTGGAATAAGCTTGAGCTTAACATCAACACCAAGATCTTTCCATTGAGAAACAAGTTGCTGGGCAACTTCTTTTAGGGGAGAGCGGTCCACCGTTGTAAGCGTAAACGAGAGCTCAAGAAGATCTTCTTGTGTTTGCGCGCATATCTCCTGGAGCTTGTCTTTGGTTCCCGCGGCCACTCGTCCCGTTCCTTGCGTGAGTCCCGAAGGAGCAAGAATTTCTTGCGCGTATTTTTCCTGAAAAGCAAGAACAGCTTGTTCGGTTGCTGGGCCAAAGTTACCAGACACTGTTCCATTGGGGTAGATATCTGGAAATCGCGCCAAGCACTCCTGAAGAGCTCTCACTTCGCTTCCCTGACTTCCCTTCTGAAGATTAGACCGTATAGCGACAGTCTCTTGAGGAGCTTTTACAATCATGCCATTCTTCTTTACATACCCCTCGCTCTTAAGGTTTGCAAGAATTTCTTCCCGGCTTTTCTGTTGCTGATCAAGAGAGGAGAGCGAGAAAAAATTGGGGAGAAGAAGGGAAGTAACAGGGCTTCCATATCCTCCAAGAGCTTCTTTTACAAGAGTTTCGCGATCTATCGCAAAAGAAAGCGCCTCTCTCACAGCCAGGTTTTTAAGGGGAGAGTCGTTTTGAATGTCCTGGTTAAAAAAAACGGCAAAGTATCGGGGAAGAGAAAACGCGGTTACGGTGAATCTGGAAGGGATGTTTGAAATGAGAACGGGAGAAGAAAGAGAGAATGAGTCTATTGTTCCTCGGTTTGCTTCTCGCAAGAGATCTTCTTCGTTGGGGAAAAATCGTATAGTTACAGAAGAAATATAGGGAGGGGTAAGATGATATGAGGAATGCCGTTGCAATAACATCTTTTCTATGGTTCCTGTTTTGTCTTGCGTAATGGATTGAACACGGTAGGGACCTGTTCCAATGGCTTGGAAGTTGCGCCACGAGAGAGGAAAATTTTCCGGACCGGTTTCACGCCAAATATGCGCGGGGAGAATTTTCAAAGACGCCAACCGCTCCAAGAAGGGGACAAAAGAGTCCTGAAGGCTGAGTCGAATGTGATATTCGGAAATAACTTCTACCTCAATGCCCACCCATTCGGCTCGCAGAGGACTATTGATTACGGGGTTTTGAATAGTCTGAATGGTAAATGCTACGTCTTGCGCGGTTAGTCTCTTGCCGTCATGCCAGAAAACGTCTTCTCTAAGGGTAATGTCATATACTCTTCCGTCTTCTTTAACATCTACTCGTTTGGCAAGATCGGGCGCGAATGTTCCATCGGCAGTAAGGCGCATAATGCCAGAAAATACCAGTTGTGTAATGTCTCGATCAATGTCTCTTGCGTCTGCGTACACGGGATTGATAAACCGAGGGGTTCCAACCATGCCTTCCGTGAGGCTTCCTCCCTGTTTTGGAACCACAAGAGTGGCAGAATCAATAATGCTCCAAGTAAGTATAGAGAAAGATAGAACAAAGACAAGCGCCACAACAAACAGAACTGGCCACTCTCTCTTGGTAAGGAGTGAGGGGAGTTTTCTCCATTGAGCAAGCGACGGGAACGCGCGGATGCCCGTCATCTCTCTCAAATCTTTTCTCATGGTTGCCCAGATCCCCTTTAAAGAGGATAAATGAGGTACGTTCACGGTATTACGAAGAAATTGCAAGGCTCAAAAATGCAAGGCCAAGAAATAGAACGGCAAGAACAATAGAAGAAAGAAACAGGCGTCTTTCGCCTCCTCGTCGGGTAGTGGGAACGTCCGAGTCTCCGCCAAATCCGGCGCCAAGCCCACTTCCTCTTTGCTGGAGAAGAATAGTAACAATAAGAAGAATTGCAACCAAGAGTTGAACGTGAGGAAGAAGAGATATCATAGATTATGAAGAAAGGGTTTTTTGGGAAACATGGAGCAACGTTTCGGCGCCCCAGACAATCAGCGCGGTCCAAAAGAGAGCTACAAGACCCGGGATAACAAGCTCCGGGAAGATAACATCCACAGCCCAAACGGTTGCCATGTTTACAACGAACGAGAAGAGTCCGAAAGTAAGCAGGCGCAAGGGGAACGTAAGGATATGGAGGATCGGTCTAACAACGGCGTTTACAATACCAAGAATAGCCCCGGCCGTCAAGAGGAGGTACGGTGAGCCCAAAAACATAACGTCTGGGAGAACGGCGATAGCAACCCACAACCCCGCAATACCGGAGAGTATATGCAGAAAGAGAGAAGATATCATGCGTTCATATTACATTACGAGGAAGATCCGGTCAACTTATCCCTATTCAAGCGTGGATTTTTTTCGTAGTGTGTGATGATAAACCCTGGCAAAGCGATGAGCTTCGTCTCGAATGAGTGTGAGAAGGCGCTGGAGAGAGGGATGAAGAGAGCTCATCGAGTAATCTTTGAGATTTTTGGGGGAGTAGACAAAGAGCGTATTTGTTCCTTTTGCAAGGGCAGAGAGCAGGGGGGTTGCCGATCCTTTCAGCTCTTTCTTTCTGGCAGCAAGCGCCGCAAGGGCAGAAGAGAGCTGTCCCTTTCCTCCATCAACAAGCATAAGGTCCGGAAGTGGCCACTCGGGATGTCCTAGTCGTCTAAAAACAAGCTCTTTCATCATTGCGGTATCATCGGGCGTATCTTTTATCCGAATGCGAAATTTTCGATAGAGCGATGGCGCGCGAACCCCCTTTTGAAAAACAACCACAGATCCTGTCGCGTCTTTTCCCTGAATGTTTGCAATGTCATACGCCTCAACTCGCGAAATTTTTCTAGAGGTGCAAAAAATGCGTTGGATTTCCAACTCTGCTTCTTGAACCCACGGTTCTTCTTCTGAATCAGAAAAGGAAGACGAGTGTTGCATAATTCGTATAAGCGCCTGGTACTGATCTCGAAGAATCGTGGCCTTTTCGTATTCTTGGTGTTTTGAAGCTTTGGCCATTTCGTTCTTGATGCCAGAGAGAATGCGGTTTCCCTTGCCCCCCAATACTCCTTTTAGCTTTACCAGTGACGCCTTGTACAATTTCTTGTCTGGCGCTGGGCCAGGGCAGAGACCAATATGGCAGTATGGGCACATACGGGGAGGGTGAGTCTTGGCGGTGTAGTAGGGGAAGATTCTGCGTAAGATCCTAAGAACACGCTTAAGCGACCCACCCTCTACAAAGGGACCGATAAAAGACGATGACTTTTGACTAGTATCTGCTAATGCCTTACTTTTTTGCTTGCTATTTGTAATTTGTGATTTGGAATTTGTTTGGAATTTGTGAATTGTAATTTGTGAATTCTCTGCTGTAGGCAGAGCAGGTTGATGGGTAATAAACACTCTGGGAAGATTCTCTTTTGTAAAACCCACAAAAAAGTACCTCTTGTCGTCTTTCCATAGCACGTTAAAATCTGGCCTGTGTTTTTTAATAAGCGAAGATTCCAGAATCAGTGCTTCTATATCTGAAGATGTTTCTTGATATCTCACAGTGGTTGCTTTTTTAAGAAACACCTCTCCCTGTGGAGAGGGCGACCTGAAGTGAGAAGAGATACGGGAGCGAATGTTTGTGGCTTTTCCAATGTAGAGAATAGTTTTTTTGTCCATAAACATATACACCCCCGGTGACTGGGGCAGAGATGATATATGGGAGATGGGAACCGATTTCATAGGTGTAGTATACAAGAAAGATGAGAGAAAGCAGAATAAAAAAGAACGCCAGCCTATGAAGGTGGCGTTTTGTCCTTGTCCTCGTGGTGGACAATGCCCACAAGGGCTATCCACCCCATAATTCCAAAAATTACCAGAATGGGAATTCGAAGGGGATTGTCAGATTTTGCTGCAACCAGCGAAACGAAGAAGCAGAATAAGAAGATCCCGAAAAAGAACACGGGCGCCTCTATCCCCAGAATACTCTTTTTTTGGAAAAGCGCTGTTAGCAGGTGCTTTGTAACTCTTGCTGTTCCAAGTATCATTGAGATCCAAAGTGCAAGGATCAGTGCAAAAAAATTCTCAGACACATCGTCCCCTCCTCGTACAAGATTTGCTCCTTACTATACCCACACTTAGACAATATGTCAAGATGGCGCATATGATATACTGGAAAGAAAATGAAAGAAGGCGCCGGTTCCTTGTGGATACGTGGCGCCTTCAAGTTTGGGAATTGGTTTAGTACAGATCTTCTCCAAGCAAAGTTCTGCTAATGCCATTAAGGCATTTTCGGACATGTCTGCTTCCCCCCAAAAAAACAAAGGGGGAAGCAAGGAAGATCCATCTTGGGGTGTATGCGATCGCCCCAAGTCCTTCCGAGTCTCCAAGTGCGTAAAGGAACATCGATATAATCCAGGAAACAAACAAAAACGTTGACAGAGCCCCAACAATAAATAAGCTCGAAAGTACAATAAGACGAATCTTCACAATTTCTCCCCCTCTTCCTTGCTGGATTTGCCATGTATTATATTCAATTATCCGCAATTTGTCAAGGGTATCCATATCCTATCCTTAATCCGACTAAGTTTTTAGAAATGACGGCAGTGTTTCCGTTTTCCATTCTCTAATTTCCATAACCATTTTCTAATTTCTAACAACTAATTTCCTTCTGTGCGTGCGCTCTTGCTTTTTTCTCTGTTTTGGGGTACAATCCCTTCCCAAAGACATATGGCAGACCTCATCTCTATTAAGGGGGCTCGGGTCCATAATCTAAAGAATATCAGCTTGGATATTCCAAAGAATAAACTGGTTGTAATTACCGGACTTTCTGGTTCGGGAAAAAGCTCTCTTGCGTTTGATACTCTGTACGCAGAAGGACAGCGACGATACGTAGAAAGCTTGTCGGCGTACGCTCGGCAGTTCTTGGGCGTTATGGACAAGCCAGACGTAGACTCTATTGAAGGCATCAGCCCCGCCATTGCCATAGATCAGCGCAAGGGCTCTCATAATCCTCGCTCTACGGTGGGCACCATTACGGAGGTTTACGACTATCTCCGTCTTTTGTATGCTCGCGTGGGCACGCCACACTGTCCCAAATGCGGAAAGTCCGTCTCACGCCAAAGCGTGCGCCAGATCGCAGATCACGTTCTCCATTTTCCCAAGGGATCTGAAGTTATGATATTGGGCCCTGTTATTCGCGGCAAAAAAGGAGAGCATCGCGGTACTTTAGAAGAAATAAAAAAGGGCGGGTTTGTGCGTGTGCGCGTGAATGGCACCGTTCATCGCATTGAAGAGGCGCTTGATATTTCTTTGGATCGCAACAAGCGCCACTTTATAGATATTGTGGTGGATCGTCTGGTGATTGAGGAGGGCATGGACCGTCCACGGCTAACCGACTC
>JAUYLB010000046.1 GCA_030699785.1 bacterium | reverse complement strand
AAAAGCACGCTTGTCAAAATAATCTTGAGTATCTTAAAGCCCTTTTCGGGAAGCTCAACAATTTTTGGAGAAGAGAGTTCCCGCCCGGGCGCCAGATCCCACATTGGATATGTGCCCCAGCATATCGCCCAATCTGCCGCCAGATTTCCCGCCACCGTGCAAGAGATTGTAGGCATGGGAGCAAAAAGCAAAAAAGCTATTGAGATCGCGCTGGATATCGCGGGAATTTCTTCATTCAAAAATAGACGCATTGGAGATCTCTCGGGAGGAGAACGTCAGCGAGTATTTATTGCCAGGGCGTTGGCTTTAGAACCAGATATTCTCATCTTGGACGAACCCACCGCAGGCGTAGACGCGGAATCTCAAGAACGATTCTACTCGTTTGTTCGAGATCTCAATAAAACGCACGGGAAAACCATTCTGTTTGTTTCCCATGACATAGACGTTGTTGCCAAAGAAACATCCTCCGTGCTGTCCTTGAACCGAAGAGTTGTTTTCTCGGGACCTTCCAAAGAATTTCTGGAAACACTTTCTCTGCACCACCACCATGCTTGAGATATTTCAGTATGAATTTATGATTCGCGCTCTTCTCGCGGGCGTTATGATTGGGGCTATAGCTCCACTCATTGGTATGTTTCTGGTGGTGCGCAGGTACGCTCTTATTGGAGATACGTTAGCTCATGTCTCTCTCTTTGGCGTGGCGCTTGGATTGGCTGTGGGGATACACCCCATTGGAACCGCTCTTGGCATATCTGTAGGAGTAGCTCTCTTTATAGAGTACCTGCGCAGAACAAGAAGGATATTTGGAGAAGCGCTCCTAGCTCTCTTTCTTTCGGGATCCCTGGCGGGAGCTGTGGTTCTTATCAGCATCACAGAAGGGTTTAGCGTTGCCATTTTCAGCTATCTGTTCGGCAGTATCACCACTGTTACCCCAAGTGATCTTGTGCTCATCTTTGCCTTTGGCATTGTAGTGGCTTTCAGCATTGCCCTGTTATACAAAAAACTGCTGTTTGTTTCTCTAGACGAGGAGCTGGCAATCTCAAGCGGTATTCGGGCAAATCTGCTCAATATGGCGCTCATGGTGCTGGTAGCAGTTACCGTCTCTCTTGCCATGAGGGTGGTAGGGGCTCTGCTCATAGGAGCTCTGCTGGTTATCCCTGTTGTTACGGCTCTACAGTTTCGTCATAGCTTTTTTCTCACCATGCTTCTTGCCATTGCTTTTTCTCTCTTCTCTGTACTCACAGGGCTCTTTCTCTCTTTCTCTCTTGGGGTGGCAAGCGGAGGAATGATTGTGATTGTTTCGATTATTCTCTTTCTTGTAAGTTTACTCTGGAACAAGAAGTAAGATGTTGGAAATATTGGTTACTCAATGATACACTATAGAGTGAAATGCCTGCTCGTATCCTTATGCTTGGTTGGGAACTTTCTCCGCACCACAGTGGAGGTTTGGGCGTTGCGTGCAGAGGGCTTCTGACCGCTCTTGCAAAGATTCATCCCGTTACCTTTTTTCTTCCTTTCTATCCCGACAAAGAGCGGGCGTTTCGTGTGGTATCGTGCTTGTCGTCTCCCGCCGCAAATACGTACGCGTACTCTCCTTCTCACGCTACTCCCCTGCCCGCTCTTTCTTTTCTCTTTCATAGAGTTGCCGAGTTTACGCAACGAGCAAGCGAGCTGGCGCGACAAGAGGAGTTTGACATTATCCACGCGCACGACTGGCTCACATTTCAGGCGGGAATTCGCATTAAAGAAGAAACGAGGAAGCCCCTTGTTGCTCACATACATGCTACAGAGTTTGACCGAACAGGAGGAAACGGCAGAAATGAATTTGTCTATGATGCCGAATTAAGGGGTATGGAAGGAGCAGATCGCGTTGTTGCCAATAGTTTCTACATAAAACGTATTGCCATGGAGCAGTACGGCATTCCGGAAGAGAAAATCCGCGTAGTACACAACGCGATAAACCCTCTCCCCCAATCTTCTGGCGTTTCTCTTCCCTTTGCTACGGATCGGCCACTTGTGGTGTTTGTAGGACGGCTTACCATACAGAAAGGTCCCGACATCTTTTTGCGGATAGCAAAAAGAGTCCTTGAGACTCTCCCAAACGCTCTCTTTGTTATGGCGGGAGACGGAGATATGCGAGAGCAACTTATTCGAGAAGCAATTGATCTTGGCATCTCTAAAAACGTTATCTTTACCGGATTTGTGAGTGATCATGAGATTCAAGAACTTGTAGAAGCTTCTACACTCACGGTGATGCCCTCGGTTTCGGAACCCTTTGGTCTTGTGGCGCTTGAATCCCTTGCCATGAACACCCCTGTCATTGTCTCTAGGCAGTCGGGAGTTGCAGAAGTACTCTCTCACGCTCTCAAAGCGGACTTTTGGGATGTGGAAGATATGGCTCACAAAATCCTCTCGGTTATAGCGTATCCGGCGTTGCGTAAAGAATTACAAACAAACGGAAAAAGAAACGCCCTCGCGCGCTCCTGGAATCACGCCGCCCAGGACTGTAGCGATATATATCAAACCCTCGCCACATAATTAGAAATTATTTATGCTTTCCGTCTGCCTCTACCTTCACGCCCATCAGCCGTACCGCGTTAAACGTTACCGCGTGTTTGATATAGGCAAAGATCACCAATACTTTACCTGCCAAGATGATTCGGATCTTAACAACCAGAAGATTCTCAAAAAGGTGGCGGAAAAGTCCCTGCGCCCCACAAACGCCCTTCTTCTTTCTCTTCTGGAACGACACCCCGAATTTAAAGTCTCTTTTTCTCTCTCGGGCACCCTACTTGATCAGCTTGCCTCATACGCTCCCGATGTGCTTGATTCTTTTCGGACCCTGGTAGCAACGGGAAGATGTGAGATGATAGCCGACACTTTTTACCACTCCCTTAGCTTTTTTTACTCCAGATCCGAGTTTGAAAAACAGGTTAATCTTCATACAGAGAGAATTAACAAAGAGTTTGGCGTTACTCCCCGCGTCTTTCGCAACACAGAGCTCTCATACACAAATGACCTGGCCGTATGGGCAGAAAAAAGGGGTTTTTTGGGGGTACTTACAGAGGGATGGGAGGGGGTGTTGGGCGAGAGAAGTCCCGCCTTTCTCTACCGCCCAAAGGGATGCAAAACCCTTAAACTTTTGCTTAAACACTACCGATTGTCCGACGACATTGCCTTTCGATTTTCTGAACGTTCGTGGAGCGAATGGCCGCTTAACGCCGATACCTTTGCTTTCTGGGTACACAAACACCATGGGAACGGAGAAACGGTTAATCTCTTTATGGACTACGAAACATTTGGAGAACACCAATGGAAGGAAACGGGCATTTTTGATTTTTTAAATGCCCTGCCAAAAGCCATTCTCTCCCACCCAAACACAACATTTGTCACACCAACAGAGATTCTTTTATCTAAAGAACCCGTGGGCGAGCTAGACGTCCCACACGTTCTTTCTTGGGCAGACACAG
>JAUYLB010000044.1 GCA_030699785.1 bacterium | reverse complement strand
CATTGGAGAGAATGCCAACGCGTATCTTGTGGCATCTGCAATACGGGGCGGACTGTTGGCCGAATCATGCGTTAAAACCAGCTCCCCCGCGGAGGCGGGTAGGTATGTTGCTCGCATTCTGCGCCAAGGAGATGTTGTGCTGGTGAAAGGATCTCAGAACGGCGTGTTTTCAGAAGAGGCAGTCTCTTGCTTGCTTAAGAATTCTCAAGATAGAGCGTTGCTGGTTCGTCAGAGCCCGTCTTGGATGGCAAAAAAACAAAAGCAGTTTCCGGATATAGTGTGTGTGAAACCAGGTTTCACACATGATTACACGGATATGTAGCGGATTACACGGATACCCCACCTTGTCATTCCCGCGAAAGCGGGAATCCAGAGACATGGATCCCCCAGGGCATGGAGCCCACACATATGTCAATTGAGAAGCCCAAGCATGAGATGATTTCAAGGCGCGACGACGATGGAGTAGCCCCAGCTACTTCAAGGAGGAGTAACACAGAAATCATTCATGGTTGAGCTTCCCTTCGGGCGAAACCACCTGCACCCATCTTCTGCGTTGCTTGTCGCTCACGTACCTACTGGTACGCCACGCTCCTCGCGCCTTGAATATGGGCACAGGTGGATTCGCTCAATTGATATATGTGTGGGTTCCATGCCCCACAGGTCGGGGATGACAGAGAGGGGTTGGAGATGACAGAAAAGAAACTTAAATCTATATGGAAAAGACAGAGCTTATGGCGCAGATTAAAGAAGAGGTTATTTCACTCACCTCCTCTCCGCTGTGCCAAGAAAGAATCAAAAATGGCGTTTTCCCTGTTATTGGAGAGGGAGATCACAACGCCTCTATTATGTTTATTGGAGAAGCTCCCGGTAGAAATGAGGCGGCCACCGGCAGGCCTTTTTGCGGAGCCGCGGGAAGAATACTCAATGAATTGCTTGAGTCAGCGGGCATTGAGCGAAGCTCGGTGTATATTACCAATATTGTGAAGGATCGTCCCCCTGAAAACAGAGATCCTCTGCCCGAAGAAATAGAGGAGTACGCTCCCTTTCTTGACCGGCAGATTGCGATTATTCAGCCGACTATTTTAGCCACCTTGGGAAGGTTTTCTATGGAGTATGTGATGTCGCGCTATGGACTTGCCGAAAAACTCGCCCCCATCAGCTCGCTACACGGAAAAGTATTTAAGGGAGTAGCTCCTCATGGACCGGTCCAAGTCATTCCTCTCTACCACCCCGCTGTTGTGATATATGGCGCTTCAAAGAAAGATACGCTTAAAGAAGACTTTTGCGTTTTAAAAAAACTTGCGGATATTCGCTAATAATTGAAATTCAACAATCGCATTTCTTGACAGTGCGTGGATCGTTGTGGTACAAGAAACATGTGCACGATGTCCGTTTTTAACGGACATTCTTTACTATATATATCTTATCAACATGATTGATCTTAAAAATCTCAACCTTTTAATGGCCCATTTGGCAGAAGAAAAGGGGCTTTCTCAAGAGCAGGTGATGGAGGCTCTGGAAACTTCTCTGGCGGCTGCCTACAAAAAAGAATATGGCAAACGGGGTCAGCATGTTCTTGCTTCTCTTGATATTAAAACGGGGGACATGATATTTCTGCAGTCTCTTTTGGTTGTGGATGAAAGCATGATTTATTCAGAAGAAGAGCTTGAACAGCTCAAAGATAAGCCGTTTGACGAATCTCACCATCGCGAAGAATCCGGAGAGGAGAACAGAAAGGTTCGCTTTAGTCCCGACCGCCATATCATGCTTAAAGAGGCAAAAGCCCTAGACAAAAAGGTTATTCCTGGTCAAGAGTTGCAACTGCCCCTTGAGACCCATACGGACTTTGGCAGGATTGCGGCCCAAACGGCAAAACAGGTGATTCTCCAAAAAGTGAGAGAGGCCGAGCGTGAAATGATATTAAAAGAATACAAAGGAAAAGAGTACCAGATTGTTTCCGGTTCCGTGCAGAGAGTGGAAGGAAGAGTCATTTTTATAGACCTTGGGAAGACTCTTGGCATTTTGCCTAGGGAAGAACAGATCCCGGGAGAGTTTTATCGTCCCGGACAGCGCCTTCGCTTCTACGTAGAAAGTGTGCAAGATACTCCCAGAGGCCCTACTATTCGTCTTTCTCGCGCTCATCCGCTGTTTGTTTCCAAGCTTTTTGAGTTGGAAGTTCCCGAGATATCCGGAGGAGCCCTGGAAATTAAATCCATTGTTCGAGAGCCGGGCTCTAGAACAAAGGTTTCTGTTTCTTCTTTAAACCAAGAAGTAGACCCCATTGGAGCAATGGTGGGACAGCGTGGCACCAGGGTGTCGGCGGTTATTAATGAACTTGGAGGTGAAAAAATTGATATTATCCAGTGGGCGGAAGACGTTGAAACATACATAGCCAACTCTCTTTCTCCCGCAAAGGTTCTTCAAGTAGAGCTTCATGAGCAGAATCGATCTGTTGCCATTGTTTCGGAAGATCAACTCTCTCTTGCCATTGGGCGAGAGGGGCAAAATGTCAGATTGGCTGCCCGTCTTACGGGCTGGAAGGTAGATATTAGAACAACCGGTGGGAAAGAAGTTGCCATGGAAGAACACGAGGCCCCAGAAGAACGCGACAATGACGGGGACGGTGACAATGACAAGGACAATGACAATGACCGTAACAATATTTCTGTGTCATCCCCGACTTGATCATCCTGATATGTGATTTGTGATATGTGATATGTGATTTATCATGGAAACAACCGTTACTCCAAAATCCAAAACAGAAGTATGCATTGAGATAGAGCTTTCTCAAGAAGAATTCTTGGTGTATCGAGAGAAAGCCCTCAAGGAGCTCGCCGGAACACTAAAAGTGGAGGGATTTCGCCAAGGGCATGTTCCTCTAGACATTGCTCTTAGAGAAATTGGGGAAGAGGCGTTACTTGGTGAAGCCGCCGACCAGGCGGTAAACAAGACCTATGCCCAGGTGGTGCAAGAGAAGGAGATAGAGGTTGTTGGAGAACCCGAGGTTTCGGTGCTTTCTCTAAAAAAAGACAAGCCCTTCCGGTTTCAGATTACGGTGTCGCACATTCCTTCTTTTGATCTTCCAGACTACAAAAAAATAGCTGCTTTATGCGCTCGCAAAGAGGTGAAGGTTGAGGACAAGGAAACGGATCAGACGCTCGATTGGTTGCGCAAGAGCAGAGCCGGTGAAAATGAAGAGCTTCCCGAACTTACCGATGAGTTTGCTCAATCTCTGGGCAAGTTTGATTCGATAAGCGCGCTAAAAGAGAGCATTCAAGAGGGGTTAAAGAGAGAGAAGGAGATGCGAGAGACGGATCGTTTGCGTCAGGAGATCCTTGATTGTATTGGAAAGGAAATAAAAGTGGAGCTACCCGCTGTTCTGGTAGAAAGAGAAAAACAGGCCATGCTTGATCGTATCAAACATGGTGTGCAGGGTCAGCTCAATATATCTTTTAAAGACTATCTGAAAAAGGTAGAGAAGACGGAAGAAGAGCTTCTAGAAGGAATGAAAGAAGACGCGAAAAAGCGTGCCATAAACTATCTGGTTCTACGAGAGATCTCAAAAAAGGAAAACATCCAACCTACTCAAGAAGAGATGGAGCAAGAGGAGCACGCCATTGTTGCTCAACACGGGAGAGAGAAGGCCCAACACGCACTTGATATGGACCGGGTGCGAGCGTATACTGAAAGCGCTATCCGCACCGAAAAGACATTTCAATTTCTAGAAGAACAATCAATAACTTTGAATGACAAAACTCTGTGAGGTGAATACAAAATAATGAATAAATAGACTATGTACTACGTCCCTACGGTTATTGAAAAAACACAGTTTGGAGAGCGTGCGTACGACATCTATTCTCGCCTGCTGAAAGATCGCATTGTCTTTTTGGGTGTTCCCATTTCCGACTCCGTAGCGAACTCTATTATCGCTCAGCTTTTGTTTTTAAACGCGCAGAGCGCGGCCAAAGGTATTCACCTATATATTAACAGTCCCGGAGGCGTGGTAACGGCGGGGCTTGCTATCTACGATACCATGCAGTACATCAAGGCCCCTGTGTCTACGGTGTGCGTTGGTATGGCAGCTTCTATGGGAGCTGTTTTGTTGGCCGCGGGCGAGAAGGGCAAAAGGTTTGCTCTTCCCAATGCCCAGGTCATGATGCACCAGCCTATGGGAGGGGCTCAAGGGCAGGCTTCGGAGATCGAGATTACTGCCAAACAGATTGTAAAGATTAGAGAGCGTCTTAACAATATTCTGTCGGAACGAACGGGTCAGCCGCTTGATCGCATAGAGAAAGATACCGATCGCGATTTCTATCTTACTGCCCAAGAGGCAAAGGAGTACGGTATTGTAGACAAGGTTATAGAAAAATAAAGGTTTTGACATACGCCCAAAACCTGGTATGATAAAGATATAATCATAACTTTGGCCTTTGGATTAGTATGAATCGGGTCCAATTGTTCAATCAAACGTATGAACGCAATAACCCTCATTATTGGAGGTGTGGTTTTGTTCTTTGTGGGAGCGTTCTTGGGGTATGTCATCCGTCAGTCCATCGCGCGCAAGCAGGCGGGATCGGTGGAGCAGAGACTCTCTCAGAGGATAGCCCAAGCAGAAAAGGAGCATGAGCGAATCCTTGAGCAGGCTCGCAAGGAGGCAAAGGAGCTTCTCCAAGTAACCAAGCAAGAAGAAGACGAACGCAGAAAAGCAGTCCTTAGGGCGGAACAACTTCTCTTAAAGAGAGAGGGCATTTTTGATGGAAAGGTTTTGGATTTTGAACTCAAAGAACAGCAATTGCGAGAGCGCGCGACTAGCTTGCAGAAAATAGAGCAGGATCTGGACCAGGATCGCAAGCAGGTTATTGTGCGACTAGAAGAAGTATCGGGACTTACGCAGGATCAGGCAAAAGACGAAATTTTTAAGCGAGTGGAAGAGACCTACGGAAAGGATATTCTTACACGCTTTAAAAAGATGGAAGCAGAAGGAGAAGAGCGGTTTGAAAAGCGAGCCAAAGAGATTCTTGCGTATGCCATTCAGCGCACCGCGGTTTCTCAGGCGCACGAGATTACCACTTCAACTGTCTCTCTTCCTTCGGAAGACATAAAGGGAAAAATTATTGGAAAAGAAGGAAGAAACATTCGAGCTCTAGAACGGGCCGCGGGTGTTGAAATTATTGTGGACGATACTCCCGAATCTGTTATTATTTCCGGGTTTGATCCTTTGCGACGTCATATTGCCAAAACGGCTCTTGAGCGTCTTATGAAGGACGGAAGAATTCACCCAGCTCGCGTAGAAGAGGTAGTACAGGAAGTGGAGAAGGAGTCAGATCGCCAGGTAAAAGAGGCGGGAGAAGCAGCCGTGTTCGATACGGGCATTGTGGGGCTGGATCCAAAGTTGGTTCACTTGCTGGGCCGTCTTAGATTTAGAACCAGCTATGGACAAAACGTGCTCTTGCACTCCATTGAGGTTGCTCATTTGTCCGCGGCATTGGCTTCTGAACTTGGCGTGAACGTAAGCTTAGCAAAAAAGGCGGGACTTCTGCACGACATTGGAAAGGCACTTGACCACCAGGTAGAAGGATCTCACGTTGAGATTGGCATGCGTTTGCTTGAGAAGTTTGGTGTAGAGAAGGATGTTATTAGCGCCATGAAATCTCATCACGAAGATTACCCGTACGAATCCATTGAAGCTGTGGTGGTACAGTCGGCGGACGCGATATCCGGAGCTCGCCCCGGAGCCAGAAAAGACTCAGTAGAGAATTACCTCAAACGCATTGGGGAGCTGGAAAAACTCTCTTCCTCGTTTGAAGGAGTAGAAAAGGCGTATGCCATTCAGGCGGGCAGAGAAATTCGCGTGTTTGTTACTCCTCAAAAGCTCGATGACCTTGCCACACAAAAGCTTGCCAGAGAGATTGCTTCTCGGATCGAAGAAGAGCTACGGTACCCGGGAGAAATCAAGGTGACGGTTATTCGGGAGAACAG
>JAUYLB010000041.1 GCA_030699785.1 bacterium | reverse complement strand
ATGTTTAAAAACGTTCCTCTTGCTTTGGTGCCAAAAGAGCTATATGAATTTGTTTTGCCTGCCGTAAAACAAGATCCGTTTCCCGTGGTGCCCGCCGCGTTTCTTATTGCGCAAGCAAACCTAAAGGGAATGAGAAATGGGGGAGCTGAAGTTTCGGAAAAGCACCCAAATTATATAGTGAACACACATAAAGCTACGGCACAAGACGTTGTGGCGCTCATCTCTTGCGTGAAGAAACATATTTTAGAAAAGTTTGGCATTACATTGGAAGAAGAAGTAACGATTTTGTAAAAAACATATTTTTTACGCGAAATAAAAATTTTACGCGAAAATAATTTTGCAAAACACGCCTGTGTTTTGCATTTTTTTGTTTTTGCTATTGACATACATGTTTAGAAATGAAAAAATGAATATGTAGTTCATTTCGTGTCGTCACGGTAGCGAGCAGAAGATGTTAGCGTCGACTCTGTTCGCGTTCTCATTGATAATTCGTTTATCAAAAACAAACACATGCCAGCAAAAAAGAAGAAGACCGTAAAGAAGGCAACTGCAAGAAAGACCACAGCTAGAAAGACCGTAAAGAAAGCTGTTGCCAAGAAGGTCACAAAGCGAAAGGTTGCAAAGAAAAAGTAACAGGGTTGGATCCCTTGTTCTTCCCGCCCCCTTATTGGGGGCGGGTTTTGTTTTGACAAGAGGGTCTTGCGCGTATAGTATGAGTTTGCGTTTCCATGGGTGTCGAAAAGCACAAAACTCGGTGAAGAATATGTTTTCTAAGCGGCCCTCGGAGCGCGACGGCGCGAGAGTGAACCAAAAATCCAGCAGGATTTTATGGTGGTCGCTATGAAAATATATTAGAATCAAGAGTTTTGATGTTTGAGAAAGGTAAGCGCGTATTTGTAATATGACACATGAATCAATCTTTTTCTGCTACTCCCTCTGCCCGTAGTCTTGCCGGGGGAGTGGGCACGCATATTATTGCGGATTTTTGGGGAGCCAGCGTTCCTGAAAATACCAAAGAGTTAAAAGCCATACTATGGGAAGCGGCGGAACAGGCGGGAGGCACGCCTTTGAAGTTTTCTGCGCATCGGTTCCGTCCGTTTGGTATTACCGCGGTTCTCATTCTTTCTGAATCTCATATTGCCATCCATACGTGGCCGGAGCTTTCGTACGCGGCGGTTGACGCGTTTACCTGCGGAAAGGCAAAGCCTCGCAAAGCTATCTCATATTTAAAAAAGCAGTTTCATCCAGTCAAATCATTTGTTCAAGAATTTAGCCGTGGAATACAAAAATGAATATGTTTACTTTTTTTGAAGACTCTCATACAACATATATAAAGAAGAAGCGTCCGGTGGTTGCTCGTGTAAACGAGTTAGAGCCATGGGCAAAAGGCATAAGCGTTGAGGAGTTCAAAGTAATGTCTGAGCAATTGCGTGAGCGTTTAAAAAAAGGAGAAAAAACAGACGATATTCTGCCCGAGGCTTTTGCGCTTACGCGAGAGGCGGCAACACGCACGCTTGGTCAACGGCATTTTGACGAACAGGTGCTGGGCGGAATTGTTTTGCACGAAGGAAAGGTTGCCGAAATGAAAACCGGAGAAGGAAAGACGCTTACGGCTACACTGCCTTCTTATCTTAACGCGCTAGAAGGAAAGGGTGTGCACGTGATAACGGTTAACGATTACTTGGCGCGTCGTGACGCGTCTTGGATTGGGCAAGTATATTATCTTTTGGGAATGTCCGTGGGATGTATTACACACGAAGGCTCATACCTGTATGATCCCTCATACACGGGGGAACAGCTCTTGCAAGGGAGCAGAGAAGATCAAGAGCGAGACGAATTAGGAGGGTTTAAAGTAGCGCAAGAGTTTTTGCGCCCTGTGTCTCGGCAAGAAGCGTACGCGGCCGATATTACCTATGGCACCAACAACGAGTTTGGATTTGATTACTTACGAGACAATATGGTATTTGCTAGTTCTCAAGAGACACAAAGAGGACACGCGTATGCCATTGTAGATGAAGTGGACTCTATTCTTATTGACGAAGCAAGAACTCCCCTTATTATATCAGCTCCCGATCAGGAGAGCTCTTCTTGGTACCGCGATTTTGCTCGTATTACTCCACGCCTGATAAAAGGTGAAGATTTTGAAGTTGACGAAAAGCTCCGTGCTGTTACCTTGACCGAACAAGGCATTGAACGGGTAGAAAAAATTCTTGGGGTAACGGATATCTATCAAGAGAAGGGCATTAAGTATCTTCATCATCTAGAGCAGGCATTGCGGGCAGAAGCTCTTTTTCAGAAAGACAAAGATTACGTGGTGCGAGAGGGTAATCTTATTATTGTAGATCAATTCACGGGAAGAATGCTTCCCGGAAGACGTTTCTCGGGAGGATTGCATCAAGCGCTAGAAGCAAAAGAGGGTGTACGCGTGCAACCAGAATCTTTGACGCTTGCTTCCATATCGTTTCAGAACTACTTTCGCTTGTATAAGAAATTGGCTGGTATGACGGGAACGGCAGAAACCTCTTCTGAAGAGTTTCTTAAAGTATATAATTTGGAGGTGGTGATTGTTCCTACGCACCTTCCCATGATTCGCAAAGATCTTTCCGATCTTGTTTATCAAACAGAAGAGGCGAAGTTTCGAGCGGTTGCCGAGATTATCAAAGAATGTCACAAGAGAGGCCAGCCTGTTTTGGTGGGCACTGTGTCTATAGACAAGAACGAGAAGCTTGGAAGAATGCTCGAACGTGAAGGCATACCCCACAAAATACTCAACGCAAAGCACCACGAACAAGAAGGAGAAATCATCGCGCAGGCGGGGCGTCCGGGAGCTGTTACGGTTGCTACAAACATGGCCGGACGAGGAGTAGATATTGTTTTGGGCGGAAACCCGGCATCTCCCGGCGATGCCGAGAAGGTAAAAGAATCCGGAGGGCTTATGGTTATTGGCACGGAGCGCCACGAGGCAAGAAGAATAGACAATCAGTTGCGAGGACGCGCCGGACGACAGGGAGATCCAGGGGCTTCGCGTTTTTATGTTTCTCTTGGAGATGACCTGATCCGCGTATTTGGGGGAGAACGTATGCAGCAGTTGATGGAGCGTTTTAATATTCCCGAAGACGAAGCCATTGAGTCAAAGCTTGTTTCTAGCGCCATTGAGTCCGCGCAGTCAAAAGTAGAAGGTATGCACTTTGATGCCAGAAAGCACCTCTTGCAGTATGATAACGTACTCAATATGCAGAGGGAGGCTATCTATCGCAGAAGAAAAGATATTCTTCGTTATCGCGCTCCTTCGGCCTCTCGGGAAGGGGACGGAAGCGTCGCGCAAGATCTTCGCTCTTACATTTTGGAAGTTATTGCAGAAAAGGGACACACACAAGAAGACTACGAAAAGAAAATGGGGGAGATTGGAGAAAAAATGGATCAGGCCGAAAAAGTTGTTTGTTTAAAGGTTATAGACACCCTCTGGATGGAGCACTTGGAAAATATGGAAGCTTTGCGGGACTCGGTGCGTTTGCGAGCCTATGGTCAGCAGGATCCCCTTATTGAGTACAAGAACGAAGGGAGAAAAATGTTTCAAGAGCTGATAGGATCTATTAATTCCATGATTGCCGAATCCATTATGCGTGTGCAGGTTGGAGCTTCTCACCCTATCCCGTTGGCGCAAGCGCCGGTGGTTCACGCGCAAGCAAAAAAGGTGGGAAGAAACGACCCCTGCCCGTGCGGAAGTGGCAAGAAATACAAAAAGTGCCATGGAAAGCAGGAATAAAAAAAGCCGTAAGAGTTCGTCAGGGTTGTACATGGTCGTTCGCTCGTCGCTACTAGACCTTTCTGACTTCTTACGGCAGCCAATCCTGTCACTTCTCTCCTTTCGGATTGAAGAACTGCAGAGAGGTGGCCAATTCTCTCTACGGATGAGTTAATATTAGCAGATTCATAATAGATAATCAATCTTCCCACCTTCCTTGGAGGAAGGCAGAGGACGTTCGCAAGTTCGAAACTGATCAACTTTGAGCTTTTCTATTATCCGTTGTTGTTTTTGTTAGGATATAGTAAAAAGAAAGCATTATGGATAACTCCTCTCATTACTTAGCTCGTCTCTTTCATATCGCACAGCTTACTCGCGCGCAAATTCAGCAAGGGTATCTGATTCGAGGCATTCGGCGACAAGACATAAGCAATCTTGCAGAACATCACTACCTTGTAGCGTTTGTCGCTTGGCAACTTACGCTTCTTGTAGAACAGGCCGGAGGAAAGATTGACAAGGCAAAAGTTCTAGAATTTGCCCTTATTCACGATCTTGGGGAGCTACTTGGAGGAGACATTGCAATGCCTTATGCCCAGCGAAATCCCAAGGCCCGTGAGTATGCAAAGGCGTTTGAGGCAGAAAACCACAAATTTCTATCGGACTACTTTGGGAAAAGCAAAAAACATTTTGAACAACTTTCGGAAGAAATCCTTAATGCTTCTTCGGATGAAAGCAGAATTGCTAAGATTGCCGACTATATTGAATTAACTCATTATCTTGTATACATGGAGAGCTTTGTAGAGTCTGACGTTGCGCTTATTGAAGGGAAAATAATAAAGATGATCACAGAGTTTTGTGATCAAGCGGCAAGAGAGGCACTTAAAGAATTCTTTGAGGGATGGAAAATTGATATTAGGAGACTTGCAACTTCTGGCGCAAAAGAATTTTTGTAGGATCACTCGTAGGATTTTATGATGGCGCGCATTGTTCTGGCAAAACCATTAAATCTTAACACAAACAAAACACTACTATACTATATAGTATAGTAGTGATAGATATCTGTTTGGGATGTTTTTACAGGAGAAGTTACTCTCTATTCTTCTATTTTTTTGTGATTATGTTTGTGACTATGCAAAAATTCTATACACTATAAAAATGAATCGTAAAGTAATGACACTTGCTATTGTGCGAGAGGGAGATCATGTTTTGCTTGGCATGAAGAAGCGCGGATTTGGGGAGGGGCGCTGGAATGGATTTGGAGGAAAAGTGGGGGAGGGAGAGAGCGTTGAAGAAGCCATGATTCGAGAGCTACGCGAAGAGTCGGGGCTGGAAGCTCTTGCGTACAAGAAAGCGGGATTTATAGAGTTTTTCTTTCCAGATGGTTCAGAGGTGGAAGTACATCTATTTCGAGTAACTGCTTATGACGGAGATCTGTGCGAAACGGAAGAGATGGCTCCCCGATGGTTTTTGTATCACGAACTTCCGTATGAAAATATGTGGCCCGATGACAAGCACTGGTTCCCCCTATTCTGGGAAGAAAAGCCATTTCGGGGGAAGTTTTGGTTTGATAAAGATACTCACATTATTTCCCAGGATTTACAAGAAACCAACTCCTTATGATCGTCTACGTTGTCATATTTCTCATTATTCTCGTTTTTGCTCTTCCGGCTCTTGTAGCGCTAGGTTTTTTCTCTGTGGTTGCTCTTAGTTTTGGTCATTTGGGTATAAGTCCCACAAGCGCCATACTTGTGTTGCTTGCCATGTTTGTGGGATCTTTTCTGAATATTCCCTTGGGGCGAGCAAGAGTAGTTATTGTTGAAGAGCCGGGGTTTCTTGGGCTGTTCCGAAAGAGAGCGCGAAGACTGCAAGGAATATCTCTGAACGTAGGGGGCGGACTTATCCCTCTTATGCTCGTGGGGATTCTGCTACCCGGTCTTCCCCTGGGTTCTACCGCTTTCGCGACAGGAATAGTGGCACTCTCGGCTTTTTTGTTTTCTAAACATATTCCATTGCGTGGTATTGTTCTCCCTATGGGCTTAACGGCTCTGGTAACGGTAGTTGCCGCTCTTCTTATTGCTTCCAATCACGCTCCGGCTGTTGCGTTTGTTGCGGGAGTCACGGGGGTGCTGATTGGGGCAGACCTTATGCGTCTTCCAGACGTGATGCGAAGAGAACAGGGCATGCTTTCTATTGGGGGAGCTGGCGTATTTGATGGCATCTTTCTCATCGGTATTATCTCGGCTCTCCTTGCGGGACTCTAGACTTGATTTTACAAAGAGAATTTGTTAGATTGGGCCAATGCAAACAAACTCGAAGGCTATCTGGATTCTTGTTGCTCTCTTTTTTCTTGGAGTTGTTGCCGGGGCTTTTTCGTTTCCCGCGGAAACAAACAAGGCCGTTGAACGTGTTAACGCGGGGAAAGATCGTATTTCCGCGCTAAAGAGAATTCCAAGTATTCCTCTTTTTACCGAAACGCCGTTCCGCTTGGGGCTTGATCTGCAGGGAGGTACTCACTTGGTGTATGACGCGGATCTTTCCGATATTCCTATCTTTGAGTATGAGCAGGCAATGAACGGTCTGAGAGATGTAATTGAGCGCAGAGTGAATCTGTTTGGTATTACGGAGCCCGTGGTACATACAGAGGGAGGGGGAGAGACCCAGCGTCTTGTGGTGGAACTAGCGGGAGTAACAGAGCCGGGCCATGCCATAGAAATTATTGGACAGACACCATTTTTGGAATTTAAAGAACCAAAAGAAGACTACGAAAACATTATTGCTCGCAACCAGGCGGTTTTTGAAACAGGAGAAGGAGAGATAGAAGAGCCCTTTCAGTCAACTCAGCTAACAGGAAGATATCTTGATAGATCGGAGCTTGCCTTTGATCAGACCGGGCGCCCGGTAATTAGTCTTGTGTTTGATCAGGAAGGAGCCCAAATGTTTGAAGAGATTACCTCGCGTACTGTAGGAAAGCCTCTTGCTATCTATCTGGACCACCAGCCCTTACAAGCACCCATTGTACAGGATGTGATTACGGGAGGAAGAGCTCAGATTTCGGGAACCTATACCGTTCCAGAGGCTCAAAAGCTGGTAAGAGAGTTAAACGCAGGAGCTCTTCCTGTTCCCATAACCCTTTTGTCTCAGCAGAGCGTGGGGGCAACGCTGGGCATGTCTTCTCTTCAGCAAAGCTTAAAAGCCGGCATTATAGGCCTGCTTATTCTTATGGCATTTATGGTGATATTCTACCGGCTTCCCGGAGTATTTGCTTCTCTCGCCCTTCTTTTATACGTTGTTTTACTTGCGAGTTTGCTCAAGTTTTTCTCCGTAACACTCACGCTGGCGGGTATTGCGGGAGTGATTCTTTCTATTGGTATGGCGGTAGATGCCAATATTCTCATCTTCTCTCGTTTAAGAGAAGAACTTTCGCAAGGCAAGAGTTTTTCTTTTAGCGTAGAGGAGGCCTTTAAGAGAGCATGGCCTTCTATCCGAGACGGAAACATCACCACGCTCTTGGTGGCTCTTATTCTCTTTTGGTTTGGGTCTGGCTTTGTAAAAGGATTTGCGCTCACTCTCTCTCTGGGTATTCTTCTGAGCATGTTTTCTGCGATTGTGGTTACCAGGGCGCTCCTAGACGCGTGCGGAAGAACAAAGTTAGAACATTTTTCTTGGATATGGGGAGCTTTAACAAAATAAATATGGAAAAGATATTTTTTTACCCTCGCGCTATTCTTGCCATATTTGGTGTTGTTGTGGCGATCGCTCTTTTGGTTCTCTTGCTTGTGGGGCTTTCTCCGGGTATTGAGTTTACGGGAGGGAGTATTCTTGAAGTGCAGTATGAAGAGAATCGTCCCTCTCTGGGTGAGGTTCGTTCACAACTCGCGGAACTTGGAGGAGAGACAGTGGTTCAGAAAGCGGGAGAAGATAGTCTTGTTATTCGAACAACGGCGCTGGGAGAAGAAACGCGCGAGCGTACCCTTGCTCTCCTTGGAGAAGAGGCGCAAGAGATGCGTTTTGAATCCATTGGTCCCGTGATTGGCCAAGAGCTAAGGGGGCAGGCATTACAAATATCCATTCTTGCTATACTCACTATCTTTTTATACATTGCGTTTGCCTTTCGCAGTACCTCTTCTGTGCTTATGCCGTGGCACTACAGCGGAGTCTCTCTGATTGCTCTTTTTCATGACATGGCGGTTCTCTTGGGATTTCTTTCAATAGCGGGACTCTTGTGGGGGGTTCATGTCACCGTTCCCATTGTTGTTGCTTTTCTCATAGTTTTTGGATATTCCATTAATAATACGGTTGTGGTGTTTGATCGCGTTCGAGAGAACATTCTTCGAGACAGGGGAGACGACTTTCTCT
>JAUYLB010000039.1 GCA_030699785.1 bacterium | reverse complement strand
TTTTTGATTTTTTAAATGCCCTGCCAAAAGCCATTCTCTCCCACCCAAACACAACATTTGTCACACCAACAGAGATTCTTTTATCTAAAGAACCCGTGGGCGAGCTAGACGTCCCACACGTTCTTTCTTGGGCAGACACAGAGCGAGACCTTTCTGCCTGGACAGGAAACCAGATGCAACAGTCCGCCTTGCAAGAACTCTACGCCATGGAAGAAAGTGTGATTAAAACAAACAATAAAGACATTTTAGAAGACTGGAGAAAATTGCAAACATCCGACCACTTCTACTACATGTGCACAAAATGGTTTGCAGACGGAGACGTGCACAAATACTTTAACCCATATGAATCTCCGTACGAGGCATACATTGCGTACATGAACGCGGTCCAAGACCTGGCATGGAGGATTCGCGAAGTGTCAGAAAGGTCGAAAGATGGTAGAATAACATTGGATTACAAAACTTGAATTACTTTGCGCTTTCAACCACGAAACTCATGTGAGGGATATGTTTTTGAAGCGGCCCTCGGAGCGCGACGGCGCGAGAGTGAACCAAAAATTCAGCAGAATTTTATGGTGGTCGCAGAAAAAATATATCCGAACAAAGAGTTTTGTGATCTAAGTTTTGCAATATAATACGTTGTGATTCAACAAAATATAATGTTTCCATTCTTCATGAAAAAACAATCGTCATTCAGTGGCAACACTTCTGTCGCGCTCCCCGAACAGTGCTTCTGGGTACATCACGGACCCGTCCTTTCCAGTGTTCAAGAACTACGAGACGCTCTTCCCCTCCTCTCTAACGAACAGTTTGAGTACCACGTAAACGAAGAGAAACACGACTTTGCTCAATGGATCGAAAGCGCGATAGGAGACAAAGAGCTTGCAAAAAAGGTCCAGAAGAGCACCACAAAGCGCGGTCTGGCCCGCCTGCTCACGCTACACGCCCAATCTCATTCGTAGCATGCCTAAATCCACCGTTCTTGGAAACGGCAGAATGCTGATCTGTTTTGATGAGCGCGCGTGTATTCGCGACTTTTACTTTCCCTACGCGGGGCAAGAGAACCATGTGCGATCCAACAGTAAACACCGCCTTGGAGTATGGGTAGAGGGAAAGACCTGGTGGCTGGATGATCCTTCCTGGACCGTGCGCGTCTCCCCCAGGCAAGAAACGCTTGCTTCTCATGTAATTCGCTTTATTGCCTTTCACAAAGAGCTTGCGCTGGAGCTTCAACTCAACGACATTGTCTACAACGAAACCGACATCTTTGTGCGTTCTGTTGAAATAATAAACCACGCCCCCAAGAAACGGAAGGTAAAGGTATTCTTTGCTCAACAGTTCTCTATTTATGGAACAAAAACAGGAGACACGGCGTACTTTGATCCACGGAGCAAAGCTATTGTTCACTACAAAGGAAAGCGCGCTTTTCTTATTTCGGGGCAAAACGGCACAGAAGGATTTGATCAGTACAGTGTGGGCCATTATAACGCCATGGGAAAAGAAGGAACTTGGCGAGATGCCGACGACGGCATCCTTGCCGGAAACCCCGTAGAACACGGATCAGTGGACTCGGTTATTGGATTCACGCTCTCGCTCTCTCCCCGATCTTCCTCTCACCTCTTGTATTGGATTACAGCCGCCACAACTATTGGCGACAGCCGCCTCCTGCACGAATACATACAAAAGAAAACTCCCGCGCACCTTATAGAAAGCACGCAGGATTTCTGGCACGCGTGGGCAAACAAATCAGGAGAAACGCACCAGCAACTGGGAGATCGCGTAAACGACCTTTTTAAAAAATCTCTGTTCATTATGCGTTCCCACGTAAATGACAACGGATCCATTATCGCGTCGGGCGACGGAGATATGTTGCAGTACGGCATGGATACCTATACGTATGTCTGGCCCAGAGACGCTTCGTATATTGCTATGGCATTTGACAGAGCAGGATACTCTTCTCTTACACAAAGATACTTCTCTTTCTGTCGCGATGTCATTTCTGCCGATGGCTACTTTTTTCATAAATACCGCCCCGACAAATCTCTTGGTAGCTCCTGGCACCCTTGGGTTGGCGAAGGCAAGGTGCAACTCCCTATTCAAGAAGACGAAACCGCGATTGTTTTGATTGCTCTCTGGGAACATTACGAAAAAGCAAAAAATCTGGAGTTTGCGGAAGAACTTTATAATCCGCTTGTTAAAAAAGCTGCGGACTTTCTTTTTTCCTACCGAGACGCCACCACAAATCTTCCTCTTCCCAGTTACGGACTTTGGGAAGAAAGCAGGGGAATATTCACGTATACGACTTCTATGGTTGCCGCGGGACTCCACGCCGCAAGCAAGTTTGCTCACTTGCTGGGAAAAGAAGAGGAAGAGCGTCGATATATGCAAGGATCTCACGATGTTCAAAAAGCAATTCTTGAACACCTTTATGACAAAGAAACCGGATTATTCATACGCATGATTGGAGAAAACGGAGAAAGGGACGCAACATTAGATACAAGCGTGCTTATAGGGCTCTCGCGGTTTGGTGTTCTCCCTCCAAGCGATAAACGTCTGCAATCATATGGAAGCGCCATTCAAGAGCGCCTTTGCTGGCAGGGTCCCATTAAAGGAATCCCCCGGTATGAAGGAGATGCCTACCTGCGAGCGGGAAGTGACACAGCGGGAAATCCCTGGATCATCACAACACTCTGGCTTGCGCAGTACCTTATTGAGGGCGCAAAAACAAAAAAAGACCTTAAAGAAGCCTTTCAATGGATTGAGTGGACAGTGGACAGGGCTCTACCTTCTGGCATTTTGCCCGAACAAGTACATCCTCAATCGGGAGAGCATATATCAGCATCTCCCCTTGCGTGGTCTCATGCCGAGTTTGTCACTACCTGCCTTCTTTACGAAGAGAAGCTTCAAAAGCTCTCTTCTAAAAAAGTTGTAATGCCCTGAACAATCAGGTCTGCTTCCCACGCAATCTTCCCCATAGAGAAAGCTCCCCTGGTGGCGCGAGCCTCCTTGCGACCCGTACAAAATACCAAGGATGTGCTATCGGCAGAAGAAAGGTGCTCCAACGCCTGCTTCTCGTTTGTGATATAGTAAGCCTCCGTGAGAACGGCGGGAGAGAAACCCGTTACAATACCATACTCTCCTGTTAAAAATCCTTCGTTTCCATACCGATAGTGAGGGGAAGCCGTCTCCGCTCTTGCAATGAGCGGACGAGGGCCCTCCCCTTCCCAAAGAGCCTTGTGCAGGGCATACGAGAACAAAAGGTCATCTTCTTTTCCGTAGACTACCATAAGACCGTCATGCGTTACATCAAAAGAACCGTTGTGGTGTACAGAAACAAGAAGATCGCATAATCTTCCAAATTTCTCCACACACCGTTCTTTCGCGATATTCAAACGCCGCGCGCTCTCTTGTATATCTTCATCGCACAGGCGCGTTAGCACCACACCAACTCCCCGCCTCTCTAGTCGTTCTTTAACAGCATAGACAACGGCAAGGTTGAGGTCTTTTTCAAACAGACGGGCTCTGTCTTCTTGTTCGGGAGGAAACGTAGCGCCAAGGTCTTTTCCTCCATGTCCCGCGTCTAGCACAACAAGGGGAGCAAGTTCACCTTCTTGTTCAAGAATCGGAATATGCTCTTGACTAAAGAACAAGAAAGAGGCGAGTAGCACAAACAACGCGCCCCCCCAAAGGAAGAGCTTGCTAGGGCTGTAATACGCCCTCAAAGTTTCCATCTATAGATATTCTCACATCTTGCACAGTTGAGAATTGAGAAAGCGTTGAGATAATTTGCTCACGCACGGCGAGCACTCGGGCAGATCCCGATACGCTCGTTTCAAGAGAGGAATCAAAATCAACATACGCCACGCCTTCTTGAATACGCAGATCTTTTAGCGACACTCCCGCGGGCAAGTAAGAGATGTACCCAAGAACCTTCTCTTCTTGCAATGGCCCTCCCAAAAGCTGTTGTATGGCCGCTCTGGCAATTCCAAGGGTTGCGGGAATACTTCTCTTAACCGCAAATACTTCTTCTGTCCCCTCTTTGCCAAAAAAGACCAGGACCGTGGTTTCGGTTCCGGCATTTACCGTTGTTCCCGAAGTCTTTTCTGTTTGATCCTTCTCTTGCTCTTCTTCAACCATTTTTTCTTCAAGCTCAAGGTACGTGTTGTCGGTTACGACAGAAACCACTCGACTTCCGTCCACCACAATCACAATGACATGAGGCGTAATAACCTGGGCGAGCATCTGGTCTGTTCTGTCTCCATATCCCGCGGCAGAAGATTCAAACGAGAAGGTAAATTCATACCTTCTTCCTTCTTCAATAACTCGCTCTTCTTCAAACTGCAGATCAGATCCATCAAATGTGTACGTGGAAGATTCCTGCACAACCCAGTTATAGGCCGTTGCGCGAGCTTCTCCAATACTCACGGGAACCTGTTCTTGATCCTGCTGTCTATCCCCGCCCAGCCACCAGGCTGCTCCCAAAAGAACAACAACGGCAATCCCGAGCAAACTTACCGCTTTTGAGGCGTTGAATGTTGGTATTTTCATATGCTTCTCTTATACCACGATTTTCTATTATTTCAAGACTCCTCTTTTTTCTTTGGTTTTGTTTGAGAAAGCACAGAAAGGCGAATGCGACGGAGTTGGTCATACGAGATTCTGTGTCCCGCTTCTTCTAGATATCGCTTTACGGGAGAAAGTTTTTCAAACCCATGTTCCGCCACCGCTGCTTTAACAAGAGAGAGTATGTTGGGGCTAGGGGTGTACGAAGAAAAATCAAACTCATCTCCCTGTTCCAATAGTTTCTCGGCATGACCTACAACCGTACTTAAAGCAAACTTGCGCTTCTTTGCCACCTTCTCAAGCGATAATCCTTCTTTAAGAAGTTCACGAGTTTTCTCTAGCGTAGAACCTTTTTTCTGCTTTTCTTTTTCTTGTTGCACGGCTTTCCACGAACCACCCCGCGAGGTAACAAACATCTTCTGTCTTTCTAATAGTTCTTGCGCGGGAAGAGCCGTAAGTCGAGTTTTCGCCAGCTCAGATCGTCTGCGGAATCCCACATCTGCTTGCGCCAC
>JAUYLB010000033.1 GCA_030699785.1 bacterium | reverse complement strand
CAGAGAAATTCGCGTGTTTGTTACTCCTCAAAAGCTCGATGACCTTGCCACACAAAAGCTTGCCAGAGAGATTGCTTCTCGGATCGAAGAAGAGCTACGGTACCCGGGAGAAATCAAGGTGACGGTTATTCGGGAGAACAGATTTGTGGACTACGCGAGATAATCCCAAAAACTCCTCGTTCAAATATATTTTTTCCGCGAACACCATGGGGGCGCAAAGCTATTGCGAGATTACTCGCTTTTCCAAGAGTAGACTCAATACAATGGCAAGGGAGAGTGTGAGCAGGTATGCCACAAAGAGCGACAAGAACGTGTAGTTGGCAATGTACGTCATAAAGAACGCGACAAACCAAGACGAGAGCGCCAAAGCCCCCGCAATAAAGGTTGGGCGTCGGAACTTTGCCAGTGGAGAAGAAGTTTCTTCCTGTTTAAAGGGCACAATCGCCAAGAGAGGAGCAAATATAATCATGAGGGTGGCTCCCGATAGGGCAACCATAAAGAGCGAAATCATCTGTACCAAGAATGCTCCCGACTGTCCCAACGCTGTGGGATCTGTTACATAGAGGGCAAACTGGCTCATGAGCGTGAGGGCTATTCCTACCCATATCATTTCAGAAACTCCCTTCCACGCGTTGATCTCGTTGTCGTTCAATTTTCTATCTTCTAAAAACGTAAAAAACAAAAAGGCCGCGGCCGTGGATCCTCCCATACCCAGAACAAATCCAAAGGATCTGAGCATAAGAATAACAGGTTGCATGGTTGCCAATAGAGAAATGGCGGGCTCTAGCCCAACCAAGGAAATGAAAAAGATGGTCATAGAGAACATAGAGGCAAGAATGCACCAGATGCACCACTGGCGCAGAAGAATTGATTGGACAAACAAGAGGTAACAAGAGAAAAAGAATGCGCCCATGGTGAGTAGCATAATTGCGGAAATCATGGCGCCAGAGAGTATTTGCGGGGCAAAGAGGAGAATGGAATAGCTTAAAGCAACAAGAGAAAAGTAAAGCATTCCCAGGTATTCCAAAGGAATGCCAAAGAATTTGGAATATCTACTGGTGACCACGACGTTGCAATCAGATCCTGTGGGGCAGACAAGGTGCTGTTTGTTTTTTTTGGTAACATAAATATTTGTTGCTACCCCAAGTCCCCCTAATGCGAGGGTGAGAATAAATGCTTGGAATCCCGCGGGCTGGGGAAGAACAAGAGTAAAGAAAAACCCACCTACTCCAAAAAGAAGAAGAGCAAAGTACAAAAAAATTTTACCGGACAGACAAAGAAGTTTCATAGAAAAGGAGCGGGTGAGGGGAATCGAACCCCTGTCATCAGGTTGGAAACCTGAGGTAATGCCATTATACGACACCCGCCTACGCCTGGCTTCGGCGAGGCAAGCCCACCTACTGTTGCGGCGAGGCAAGCCCGCCTATATTATCGAAATGTTCTTGTGTCGGGCCGCCGAGAATCGAACTCGGTCTGCCTGCTCCCAAAGCAGGTGTACTACCAGCATACTCCGGCCCGCTTTGTGTTATATATACCAAACGACCCCACCTTCTTCATGTATCATCTTTGCGACTTTGGGTCAATGTGATATGATAGCACATAATGGAAAAGAAAAAGAATTCTCTCGATCCATTCAGCCAGTGCAGGGGATATGGTATTTCTCTCTGGCAGTGTCCGCAGTTTCTGTTTTTAATCATGGGAGCTATCATCATCGCCTCCTCTGTTCTTTCGTTTCTGCTGGGCAGGCAGTACATTGTTGACCCGCATATTGTTCTGCTTCTTGTTTTGGGGCTGACTGGAGTTTTGCTTGTTTTCTCGTTTGTTATTACTCACAGTTTTGAGAATCTTGCCCAGGCAAACCGCCTTAAATCCGAATTTATCAGTATTGTGTCTCATCAGCTTAGGTCTCCTATTTCTAACCTGCAGTGGACGCTTGACTATCTCATGTCCGGACGAGCAGGAACTATTGAAGAAGAGCAGACGGAGTACTTTCGCATCTTAAAAGAGAATTCGGCTCGCATGCAACAACTGGTAAACGATCTTCTTGTGGTGTCCCGCATTCAGCAAGGCACGTTTATTCTGCAAAACCAAGATGTCCGGTTTGCGGAGCTGGTAGAAAGTCTTCTCAAGGAATTTCAGCCGTTTTCCCGGGCTTCTAACGTAGAGCTTATGGTAAAAACGCAAGATTCTTCTATTCTTGTGTACCAAGACCCTACGCGCGTCCGGGAGGTTGTATCTAATCTGTTAGATAACGCCATTCGCTATTCAGAGAAACAAGAGAGAAAAACGGAGAAGAGCAGAGTAACATTGCGGTATGCAATGAACAACTCCTCTCTACGCGTAGAGGTTGAGGATAATGGTGTGGGTATTCCCAAGCAAGATCAGAGATATATCTTTGAAAAGTTCTTTCGGTCCGACAACGCGCTCAAGCATCAAACGCGGGGGTCGGGACTTGGACTGTATATTGCAAAATCTATTGTTGAGAAGATGGGAGGAGAAATAGGATTCAGGTCTGTTCAATACAAAGGGTCGGTGTTCTGGTTTACTCTTCCCCGGGCACGTCGGGAAACATAATACATATACCCATGAAAACAATACTTA
>JAUYLB010000016.1 GCA_030699785.1 bacterium | reverse complement strand
AAAGCTTCTATAACGCGGGCTATGTGCTTGTCTTCGTCAATGTCTAGTTCTTGTATGCCAAGGGTAATATCTTCACGACTTACTTTTGCTGCAAACGCCTTCATCTTGAGACGTTTTTTCACAGATGAGGGAGTGAGTCCTTTGAGCTTTTCGGGACGCACCAGGGCGCAGGCAATAATAAATCCGCAGAGTTCGTCAACAGCAAACAAACACTTAGCCATTGGAGATATTCTTGGGGTGCCGCTGTATGTGGCATGGCCCAAGATTGCTTCTATGATTTCTTCCGAATAGTCCTCTTCTTTAAGGAATCGTGCTCCCCAAAAAGGATGTTCGTTGGGATACTTTTCATAATCAAAATCATGCAGAAGTCCCACCATACCCCATGTTTCGGGATCTTCTCCGTACGTAGTAGCGTATGAGCGCATGGCAGCCTCCACCGCGTAGCAATGTTTGCGCAATGACTCCGACTGCACATATTCGTGCAATATTTCAAGCGCCTTATTTCTATTCATACAAACTAACTCTCGGTTAGTTTCTCCTTTCTCTCGGTTAGTTTGGTGCCCGGGGTGGGAGTCGAACCCACAAGCCTTGCGGCACACGATTTTGAGTCGTGCGCGTTTGCCAGTTCCGCCACCCGGGCATAGCTGCATAGAACATCGCTACTATACCTAAAATACCTTGATTTGTAAATTCAAGAAGCGCGCTTTCTTCGCCTTGCTCTTCTTGCGGGAGCTTCACTAAGAAGATTTTGGGCCTGCTCTTTTGTAATGTCTTCCGCTTTTTCTCCTTTTGGAATTTTAGCGTTTTTACTCCCGTCTGTTATATATGGGCCAAATCTTCCGTTCAGTATAGAGATACCCTCTTCTGCAAACTCCTTAATAAGACGGCCGGCCTTCTCTTCTTTCTTTTTTTCAAGAGCTTCTTTGGCTTCTTCAAGGGTGATAGAAAATATGTTGGCGGCCGGAATAGAGGCGTATGTTTTTCCCAGCTTTACATACGGTCCAAACCTGCCTACGTTTGCCACCACCTCTTCTGCGCCAACCTTTCCAATGGTTCTTGGGAGAGAAAGCATAGCAAGAGCTTGTTCTAGTGTTACGTTCTCCATGGTGGTATTTGGAGGCAGGGGGGCAAATTTTGGCTTCTCCTCATCTTCTGCTTTTCCAAGCTGAACCATGGGGCCGTATCGCCCAATGCGAACCAGAACAGGGCGACCGGTAACGGGATCCTCTCCTATCTCTCTTGTCTGCCCGGCTTCTTCTCGGGAGACCTGTTTTGCTTCTTCTACATCTTTCTGAAAATCTTTATAAAATGAAGAGATCATTTCTCTCCAGCCTTCCTTGCCCAGCGCTATTTCGTCTAGCTCCTTTTCAACATTGGCTGTGAACGTATAGTCAACCACTTTCTCAAAATTCTTTGTAAGGAAGTCCGAAACAATCATACCAAGCTCTGTGGGAATCAATTTTCCCTTGTCGGCCCCTGTTTTTTCCAGCTCTGTTTTTAAGGTTACCTCTCCTTTTTGCAGAGTAAGCACTCTTGCCTCACGTTCTATTCCTTCTCCCTCTCCTTTCTCAACATACGTTCTGTCTTGAATAGTACTAATAGTGGGAGCGTATGTTGAAGGCCTTCCAATGCCTTTTTCTTCCAGAGTGCGAACAAGCGTTGCTTCTGTGTACCTGGCAGGAGGGCGGGTGAATGTTTGGCGGGCAAGAGCTTCTTTAAGGATCATTTCTTGCCCTGTTTTGAGCAAAGGAAGAACAATCTCTTTTGCCTGCTTTGGCACCGCCTTTAAGAATCCCTCAAAGGTAATAATCTCGCCCTTGGCGTGAAAAGTGTGAGTTCCGTTTGATATCTCAACCTTTGTGCGTTCCAATCTGGCGCTCGCCATTTGAGAAGCCATGGCTCGCCCGTATATGAGGTTGTAAAGTTTCTTTGCACGCTCGTCTCCAGAGGCCACTTCCCGCGCCATATCTGTGGGGCGAATGGCTTCGTGAGCTTCTTGTGCTCCTTTTGTTTTTGTGGCATAGCGCCTGGATTGGTGGTATTCTTTTCCGTATTTTTTTGTAATGGTTTGTTCTGCCGCTTTCAAAAAAGATTCCGAAAGGTTTACGGAGTCTGTTCTCATATACGTGATTTGCCCTGATTCGTAGAGTTGCTGGGCTACGCGCATAGTTAATTTAACGGAAAATCCCATAAGTCGAGAAGCTTCCTGCTGAAGAGTTGATGTGGTAAACGGCGGGAGAGGGTTTTTTGTGGCAGGGGATTGCTCCAGACCGGTTACATGAAATAGTGTGTTCGCAATAGAAGAGAGAAGGGTTTTTGCCTGCTCTTCTGTGTTGAGTTTTTCTAGCAGTTCGGCTTGTACCTCTTTGTTTTTGTCTGTGAGAAAAGAGGCAGCAACTCGAAAACTTGCTAACGAGTCAAATGTTTTGATTTCTCGTTCTCGCTCTACCACCAGCCTAAGGGCTACAGACTGTACCCGCCCCGCGGACAAGCCTGGGCGCACCTTCTTCCACAAAAGAGGGGAGAGCTCATATCCTACCAGTCGGTCTAGCACGCGTCGGGCCTGTTGCGCGTTTACAAGCTTTTCGTCAATGTCTCTAGGATTTTCTAGTGCGCTTTGAATAGCTTCTTTTGTAATCTCGTGAAAGATGATTCTTTTGGGTTGCTTGATGCCTAGCGCCTCTTTCAAATGAAATGCAATAGCCTCTCCTTCTCGATCTCCGTCTGTTGCAAGAACAACCGTCTCCGCCTTTTTTACTTCCTTTTTGAGAGAAGAGACAACGGGCTTTGCTTTTTCGGGAATCTCATACTGTGGCTCAAATCCCTTCTCTTTATCTACTCCAAGTTTTGACTTGGGAAGGTCTCGAATATGTCCATAAGAAGACTCAACAACATACTCGCTCCCAAGAAACGAGGATATGGTTTTTGCTTTTTTTGGGCTTTCAACAATAACAAGTGTTTTCATGGTGTTCTCCATTGCAAAACTCTTTGCTCGGATATATATTTTCCGCGGACCGTCATAAAACTCTACTGAGTTTTTGACTCGCTCTCGCGCCGTCGCGCTTCCGAGGGCCGCTGCAAAAACATATCCCTCACACGAGTTTTGTAATTCAAAAAATTAAAATTCAAAGTTGTTGGTTCACCATATATCACATAGAAAGGCTTTGCAATGAACGGTATCTGTCCATTGCTTCAGAAAGCATCTGGCAGTAAAGGTTCAGCCCCACTGCGTTGACTGTTCCCGACTGCTCTTTCCCCAGAAGGTTGCCCGCTCCCCGAATCTCCATATCTCTCAGAGCAAGCCGGTACCCCGCTCCCAAGTCTTGAAGTTCAGAGAGAGCCTCAAGCCGTGTTCTTGCCAAGTCTGTAACGTTCTTTCCATGAAGAAAGTAAGCAAACGAGGGAGTTTCGGCTCTTCCAACCCGCCCCTTCAATTGGTAGGCTTGCGCAAGTCCCAGGCGGGACGCGTCTTCTACGATAATGGTGTTGACTTGGGGCAGATGTAGCCCGTTTTCTATAATTGTGGTGGCAACCAGAATGTCGTACTTCTTTTCTCTAAAAGCGTCAAGTGTGGCAATAAGAGACTCTTCTCCCATTCTGCCATGAATAAATCCTATTTTTGCTTTAGGCACAAGAGCAGAAAGAAAGGCAATCACTCGCCCCATACTGACAATTCTGTTGTGTAGGTAGTAGACCTGCCCACCGCGATCCAGTTCGTGAAGTATAGCTTTTTTAATAATTGCGTTTGTTCTTCTTGCCAAAATAGTTTCAGAAGGAATCCGTTGGGCGGGAGCTGTTTGGATCATGCTCATAGACTTAAGAGAAGAGAGGGCCATATGCATGGTGCGGGGAATGGGAGTTGCCGACAAGGAAAGTACATCCAAGGAAGATCTCATCTCTTTGAGCCGCTCTTTCTGCTTGACTCCAAACCGGTGTTCGTCGTCAATCACCAAAAGCCCCAGGTTATAAAACACCACATCTTTAGAGAGAAGGCGATGAGTGCCAATCACAATGTCGATCTTTCCTTCCTGAATATCCCGGAGTATCTTTGTTTGTTCCTTTGGTTTTTGCAGGCGAGAGAGAAGAGCCACGCGAAACGGGAGAGGGGCTAGGCGTTCTTGAAACGTCTTGAAATGTTGGTGAGCAAGAATGGTGGTGGGGCAGAGAAGAATAGCCTGCGAGGTTTTTGCTACGCGCGCCATGGCTCGCAGCGCAATCTCTGTTTTTCCAAATCCAACATCTCCGCATACCACCCTATCCATGGGAACCGATTTAGAGAGGTCTTGGTGCACATCCTGAATCGCCTGAATCTGATCGGGTGTTTCTTGATAGGGAAAGGATACTTCTACCGTTCTATCTATGTCGTCAACGGGAGGATAGGGAGCTCTGGTCGCTACCTCTCGCTTTGCGTATGTTTCCAAAAGTTCTTTGGCAAGCTTTTCAATGTCTTCTCGCGCTTTTTTCTTTGTTTTTATCCAGAGAGGAGAGCTTAGGCGGGAAATGCGTGGATCTTCAAATCCCATGTAGCGGGAGAGTTTGCGCTCTAATCCTTCTGGCACGTAAAGGGCATCTCCTCTCGCGTACGAGAGCAGATAGTAAGATTCGCCGTTAAGCAAAGTCTTTCCTTTAAATACTGCCACTCCGTGATCCAAGTGCACCACAAAGTCTTCTGCGCGCAGAGAAGCAATATCCGAGAATGTTTTTTCAGAACGAAGACGTTTTGTAAGAATGGCTCTGGAGACTTCTTGGTCAAATGGGGGAACCGAAAGTTCCTCTATGTGTTCTACGGTGTTTCCAAAAAACTCAACACGGAAAGCATTGGAAGAAAAGATAGGGAATATTTCTACAATATTACCCCTATGACTAAACTCTCCCGGATACTGTGTGTGAAAGACTTTTTCGTATCCCAACGAGTCAAGGTCTCTTAGAAATTGGGAAATCGGAGTGCTAGAGTCCGCTTCCAGGAGCAGAAGGTTCTCTCTAAAAAATGGGTTTGTGGTTCTAGAGGCAACAAGCTTATCTCTATTTTGAGAAAGCCAATTCACCCCCTTTTCTAAAAAGTAGGGGGTGATTGCCGCAATAAGTACGGAACTGTGTTCTGTTGATGGGGAACGGGTTATTGGCATCTGGTCTTTCGTATACCAGAAAAATCCATATATTCAAAGAGAAAGCATAAAAATTAAGCCTAAATTAGGCATAATTAAGAAAACTTAATGAGATTAAGGTGTGGATAACTTAACGAGATTAAGTTTGAGTTAGAATCGTTGCTACCTCTTTTTGTACCTGCTCAAGTATGCCAGAAAGACGCTCTTGCTCTTGAGGATCAAAACTACGCAACACAAATGTATCTGTTTCTTGCGGTTTTCCTTCTGGGGGGAGAACGCCAATACGAACTCTCCAAAACTCTTGCGTGCCAAGCTCTTCAATTATAGAGTCAATGCCTCGATGTCCGGCAGATCCTCTGTTAAAAACAGCTCTTGCTTCTCCAAATGGGATGTCTATGTCGTCATGTAAAACAATAAGGGAAGAGGAGGGAAGCTTGCGATACAAGAGAAAGGCCTTTGCCGCTCGCCCCGATTTATTCATGTATGTTTGGGGCTTAAGAAGAGCAACTTCTTTGCTTTGTATGATTCCAAGATTCTCTAGAGAGTTGGCATTCTTGTTCAAAGAAAACGCGGAAAAGTCAAATGCGCGAGCAATCTTGTCTATCGCCAAAAACCCCACATTATGCCGTGTGTTTTCGTATTTTTCTCCCGGATTGCCCAGACCTAGAATGAGTATCATTCTTCTAGTATACATGTTCTTGCACAACAGGGAAATCGTGGTATGATGGGCTATCTACTTCGAATTACAAAACTCTTTGCTCGGATATATTTTTTCTGCGACCGTCATAAAATCCTGCTAGATTTTTGACTCACTCTCGCGCCGTCGCGCTCCGAGGGCCGCTTCAAAAACATATTCCTCGCAGAGTTTTGTAATACAAAATATCTATGAAGGCTATTTTCCTATTCATTGTTGAGCTGGCAAAGATTGTTCTTATTGCCATTGTTATTGTTGTCCCAATCCGGGCATTTGTTTTTCAGCCTTTCCTGGTTAGAGGAGATTCCATGCAGCCTAATTTTGCCAACGGGGACTACTTGATTGTTGAAGAGCTTTCGTATCGGTTTCGAGATCCCAAAAGAGGAGAGACAGTGGTATTTCGCTTTCCACAAAATCCCTCTTCTCGGTATATTAAGCGCATCATAGGGCTTCCCGGAGAAGCTGTTCAGATTCGAAACAATCAGATCATTATTGAAACCTCTTTGGGTTCTTCGGACATTCTTGTTCTAAACGAAACTTCCTACCTGCCGGGGGCTCAAACGGTAGGGTCATCCAGAACGGTCCTTGGAAAAGACGAATACTTTGTTCTGGGGGACAACAGGCAGTTCTCTTCCGACTCGCGCCAGTGGGGAATTCTTCCCGAAGATCATATCATTGGAAGAGCATTGTTACGTGTCTTTCCTGTTCAGACATTTGCAAAGTTCAGCATTCCACAGTATGAATAACCCTCTGGAGTTACAAAATTTGTGTGATGGATATGCTTTTAGAGAGCCTTTCGGAGCGCGACGGCGTGAGAACGAGCTGAAAATCCAGCAGGATTTTACAGCGTGCTCTTCCAAAAGCGTATC
>JAUYLB010000014.1 GCA_030699785.1 bacterium | reverse complement strand
GATACTTAATGCGTTAGCTTCGCCACGTAAAGGGTCGACACTTCACATAGCTAGTATCCATCGTTTACAGCGTGGAATACGAGGGTATCTAATCCTCTTTTCTCCCCACGCTTTCGTCCCTCACCGTCAGGGTTGCCCCAGTTGAATGCCTTCGCTTTTGGTGTTCTTCTCGATATCAACGGATTTCACCCCTCCACCGAGAATTCCATCAACCCCTGGCACCCTCTAGTTTAGCAGTTTCACCGGCACTCCAAAGGTTGAGCCCTTGGCATTTAACCGATGACTTGCAAAACCGGCTACGGACACTTTACGCCCAATAAATCCGGATAACGCTCGGGGGCTCTGTATTACCGCTGCTGCTGGCACAGAGTTAGCACCCCCTTATTCATCGGGTACCGTCAGACGCACCTCACTCTTGCTCGGTGCCTAAAATGCAAAAATCAAATATCAAAAATCAAAATGAAGGTGCGCGCCCTTGGCGCAATATATTCTGCCGCAGGCAGACACAAACATTTTGAGATTTGCATTTTGAATTTTGATTTCGCATCGAACGAAAGTGAGATGCGCCTTCTTCCCCGATAAAAGCGGTTTACGACCCGAAGGCCTTCATCCCGCACGCGGCGTCGCTGGGTCAGGCTTTCGCCCATTGCCCAATATTCTCGACTGCGGCCTCCCGTAGGAGTAGGGCCCGTGTCTCAGTGCCCTCGTTGGGGAACGCGCTCTCACGCCCCCTACCCGTCATTGCCTTGGTAGGCCGTTACCCTACCAACAAGCTGATAGGCCGCGGGCTCCTCCCATTCCGGCTTGCGCCTTTACCCCATCCTTCTTATGAAGAATGGGGACTATCGGATATTAGTCCGCCTTTCGGCGGATTATCTCCGTGAATGGGGCAGATTGCCCACGTGTTACTAACTCGTTTGCCACTAGCGCGAGAGAGAGCAAGCTCTCCCACGCGCCCGTACGACTTGCATGCCTTATCCACGCCGCCAGCGTTCATCCTGAGCTAGGATCAAACTCTCAAAAAAAAGAAAACAGGAACGAAACAACTCACAAAGAAAAACAGAGTATTCAGTTGTATAGGTGCACACAACACGCCTTATCCTATACCCTATTCTTTTTGGTGTCAAGCAAGAAAGTGAGGGGAAAGAGAGGGTGTGGAGCCGGCTGTCGGATTCGAACCGACGACCTACAGTTTACAAAACTGTTGCTCTACCACTGAGCTAAGCCGGCACATACTATACGATAGTCGTTATATCGGGGAGAGTAAATTATAAATTCTAATATCGAAATTCGAAACAAATTCTAAATTATAATGTTCAAAATGACTATGTCATTCTTATTCCTTTTCTGTTCTGTCATTCCCAACTTGATTGGGAATCCAGTTCTAGATTCTGGATCCCCGCTTTCGCGGGGATGACAGACGAAACTAATTTCCAGTTTCCATAACCAATTTCTATTCCAAATCTCGTTGTTCCTGCTCTATCACTTCCAAAGATTTTTGCGCTTTCTTGCGAGGAGCTCGCATCTTCTTTGGCTTCTCTTCTGTGGTGGAAAGTACCACATCTTGAGAAACAATCATTTGGCTTCCGTTAGAAAACTCTTCTTTTTTTCTTGCGCTCTCTTTGCCTTTCTTTTTTAAGCCCTGCCAGTAAGAATCTGCTATTCGCCCATTTTCTTTTTTATCTTGGGTGCGCCTTCTCATGCGCTCCAAAAGAGATCCTGTTCTGGATTCCGCGCGAAGCATAAGAACTCGAACCCGAGAAAGGATTCTCTGCACCGTCATTTCGGGCGATGCAAAATAGTTATATATACGAGATGATACAATGCGCTCACGTATAATTTCTCTCCATTCTTTCATCAAGTTCCCCTCGTGTCTAGGATACAAAAGAAGGGCGGGGATCTTTCTCCCCAAAAGATAGCCAAGAGCCAGAGAGCTCGCAACAAGCAAGATGGAGCCAATAAGCTCAATCATGATTATACCTCAAAACGGCTAAAGCGATAGACGGTTATGTTTTCTCCTACCTTTGCAATGGTATCGGTGAGAAGATCTTTCACAGTTCTAGAAGATTCTTTGATATAGGGCTGAGAGAGAAGCTCTTGCGTGTCCTGTGGATTCATAGCCGCAATCTGAAGAGCAACTTCATGACAGAGCGCATGAAAATCTTCCGATCTTGTTACAAAATCGGTCTCGCACCGGACATCCACCAACACTCCCACCTTTCCGGTCTGATGCACATACGCGTGTATAATCCCCTCTCCAGCCTCTCTCCCCTCTTTCTTTGCCGCAACAGAAACTCCCCACTCTCGCAAAAGCCCACGAGCCTTTTCAATATCTCCTCTTGACTGCTCAAGGGCTTTCTTGCACTGGGCAAGAGAAATACCCGTTGCCTCTCGTAGCTCTTTTATTTGTTCAATGAGTGACATACTTCTTGCACTTTAGTCAAAATGTATTTCACAGAAGAAATTGAGTCATCGTTTGCCGGAATAGGATACATCATAGGCGAAGGATCAACGTCCGTGTCGCAAATGGCAATAATGGGAATACCAACACGAGACGCTTCTTTTACGGCGGTTTCGTTCTCTACGGGGTCTAGAATAAACACCGCGTCGGGAAGACGATCCATATTTTTAAGTCCTCCAAAATTTTGCAACAACCGCTCAATCTCTCTGCTAATCTCAAGTCGTTCTTTCTTTGTATACTTCGCTACCAGCTCTCCAGACTGCTGCTGACTCTCCAACTCTTTCAGGTGAGCTACGCGCTTGGTAATTTCAGAAAAGTTTGTAAACGTTCCTCCAATCCAGCGGAGAGAAACGTACGAAAACCCGCATGCGCCCGCGGTCTCTTCTGTTAATCCTCTCAACTGAATCTTTGTACCCACAAGCAAAATCTTTTTGCCTTCCGCAACCATGTTCTTGATTGCCTCTAGCGCTTCTTCAAGCTTCTCGGCAGTCTTCTCTATGTTGATCACATGAACAGTGTTGCGAATACCTGCAATGTAAGGACGCATTTTAGGATGCGTCTTTGATGTCTTGTGCCCAAAATGCAATCCCGAAGCCACAAGCTCTTCGTGAAGAGATGCTGTCTGTTTTATTTTTTGTTCGTCTGCCGTTTCCATATACCCTGTTATATATCATATCTGTCTTAAGGAATCAACCCCCTTGTGTTTTCTAGACAAATCTGGTATGTTTGTCGTGTATGAAAAAAGAAATACACCCCAAATATTTTAAAGAAGCAAAGGTTTCCTGCGTGTGTGGCAACTCCTTTTCCCTTGGATCCACAAAAGAATCTCTGGCCGTAGAGGTCTGCTCCGTCTGTCATCCGTTTTACACCGGCAAGGAAAAAACATTGGACCGCGTAGGACAGGTGCAGAAGTTCCGCAAGCGCCTGGAGAAGCGCGCAAAGCTCGCATGAGCGATCTCAACATCTCTGAGATCAAGCAAGAATACGACAACCTAACAGAAAAGCTGGGAGATCCCGAGCTTGTTTCTCGTTGGGAAGAATTTCAAGAATTGGCCAGAAGAAGAAAAACTCTTGAGAAGATTATTGAAACGTCCTCAAAGCTTGACTCACTTAAAGCTCAGATTGAAGAAGCAAAACAAATCATTTCTTCCCAAGAGGACGCTCAGCTCAGCTCTCTCGCAGAACAAGAGCTCACCACTCTTTTAGAGAAGGAGCAGGAGGTCAATCGAGAGTTGAAGCAAATTCTTTCGTCAGATCAAGAGAACGCTCCTCGCGCCCTTATATTGGAAATTCGAGCTGGAACGGGAGGAGAAGAAGCCTCCTTGTTTGCCGCCAATCTTTTGGACATGTACCAGAAGTACACTTCTTCAAAGGGATGGAAGTGCAGACTTCTGGAATCCAGCGTAACAGACATTGGAGGTCTTAGAGAAGCTTCCCTGGAAATTGAAGGTGAAGGAGCATGGGAGAAATTGCGATTTGAAGGAGGGGTGCATCGTGTCCAGCGAATTCCCACCACCGAAAAACAAGGACGCATTCACACCTCTACCGCGTCTGTTGCCGTTATGCCCAAAGCAAAAAAATCATCCATAAGTCTCAACCCCGCCGACCTGCGCATTGAGATATACAACGCGTCTGGACCGGGAGGACAGAATGTAAACAAACGAAAGACCGCCGTGCGCATCGTTCATATCCCAACAAACACAGTAGTTACATCTCAAGCGTCTCGCAATCAACAACAGAACAGAGATTTTGCCTATGCAATCTTAGAGTCGCGCCTCCAGCAAAAGAAGTTAGAGGAAGAACAATCAAAAAGCGCCCAAACAAGAAAGGCGCAGATTGGAACAGCCGATAGATCAGAAAAGATTCGAACCTACAACTTCCCGCAGGATCGTATTACCGATCACCGTGTTCAAAAGTCCTGGCACAACATTGAAAATATTTTGCAAGGAGTAGCCGACGAAATGTTTGAAGAAACATCCTCAATCCTTGCTCAAGAAGAGTCTTCCTAACGGCCTGCTCCCAACGCGCTATCTTCCATTGTTTTAATGTCTTGCTCAATACGCCCCGCAAGAGCAAGTACGTTGTCTCCATAGAACCCTATTTGCCGCAAGCGGGCAGCCGAATGATTACATGTTCCGGAAAAATACGCGAGAGCCGCACACCACTCGGCGCTTGTGGTTTGTCTGCCTGCTCCAAGATCCGTAAGCAAAACGGCGGATGCCATAAATGAGTCTTTGATATTCCAAGGATTGGCGGGCCTTTTAAGAATATTTTCCATTCTCCCTTCATACATGGCCCACGTAGTGGGAATAAACTGCGCAGGACCCATTGCTCCTCCGTATCCACCCACACTTGGAATCGGGCAAGAAACGGGAGTCTTGAAAGGATCTAGCCCCAGTTGCCCAGTAATGCGTAGAAAATCATCTACGTCTCCTTTTCTTCCTGAAACTCCCATGGGCTTCATGACATTCGCCAAAGGCTGCCCCGTACGAATATTGACTCCCCGTCCTGTTTCGGGATCTGTGAGATAGCACTGCCCCACATTACGACCAATATTTGACTCTTGCGTAAGAATGGCAAGGAGAAGCGCGGGTCGCACGCCAGTTGCGGCTCCCGCCCACCTGGCAATCTCCACGGCCTCTCCAAAACTTGGCGCTTGTGTGTCGGAAACACCAGCCAACTCAAACATGCGAGAGCGAATCTTCTGCGCCTCAGCTCGCCTATCGGCCAAGAGTTTTTGGTATTCGGACTCTCTTCCCTGTGTCTCTTCTAAAAGACGCTCTGTCTGTCGCTGAACGCTGGCAGATTCCTGTTGCTGAAGAATACGAACGCGCACCACCTGCTCCTCTTGCGACTTGTCTGTTTCTAACTTTCCTTTTTGAGACGCTAAGGTCACATTTAAGCCCTTTAGGTTGCCTAACAGTTCAGACGTTTTCATATTTACAACCTCTAAAGCCACAAGTTGGGAAAAGAAATCAGAAAGCGTGTCTCCCGCGAGCACAATTTCCATGGTGCTTTTTTGATCTTCTCTATAAAGTCGAGAAAGTAACTCAGCAAGCTGTGCTTGAGTACTTTCAATAGTTCTCTCCGTGTCTTCAATAGATTTTGATGTATCTACAATTTGTCCCTGCATATCTTGAATAAGCCGGTTGCTCTGTTGAATTTGAAGATTCAGCTTTTGAATGCGCGAACGCAAAATAGAAACCCTTTTTTGGAGACTTTCTCGTTCTTGTCGAGTCGCTGTCACGTCCTGCTCAATACGCTGGATTTCTTTTTCAAGTTCCGCAAGCTCTTCTTCAAGCTGGGTCCTTTCCTGCTCGGGAGTTGCTCCCTCAACAAAAAGAGCTCCTGTCACGCCTAGAAAAGCGATAACAAGAGCACACAAGAGAATTCCAATATATGGTCGTATATGATTGGTCATTGTTTAGAAGAAAAGAACTAGTCTTCTTTCTCTTCTCCTTCTTTGTCTTCTTCTTTCTTTCCTTTTTCTTCGGACTTCTGTATGTCCTCAACATTTTCTTCAATTGGGGTGGCAAGCTGTTCATCTACGTCTTCAGCCGGAACAACTTGGGCAATAACTTCTTCCGGATCTTGTGTTATCTGCACGCCCTCTTGAATATGAAGATCTTTCACCGCGATAACATCGTCAAATGTTTTTAGCACAAGAACATCTACCATAATCTCATGAGGAATATTCTGTGGAAGCGCCCGGACAGTCACTTCGTTCATATTTCGAATAAAGGTTCCTCCCAGATCTTTTACCGCGGGAGCCTCTCCCTGGAACACCAAGGGAACATCAACTTCTATAACCTTATCCAGTATGGGCTGATAGAAGTCCACGTGCATAGGGCGATGAGAAAGTGGGTCTCTCTGAACATCAACCACAAAAACAGAGGCTTTTTCTCCGTTCCACTCAAGCTGTATGAGGCTGGTTTCTCCAGATTCCTCAAATACTTTGTTAAACTCTTTAAGATCTACCGAAATCGCAGAAGAGGTTAGCTTGGGACCATACGCCACCGCGGGAAGCACTCCCCTAGAACGCAAGGTCTGTGGGAGCTCCTTTTTTTCTCGTTTTGTTGCTTGAAGAGTAATCATACTTGAGGTGTAATCATGCGGGTCTTGTTCCGCGTAGCCAACATACCAGAAATCAAAGAAGCAGTCAACACACAAATGTCGCTTAATATTTCCTTAATTCGGACAAGGTGTGGATA
>JAUYLB010000001.1 GCA_030699785.1 bacterium | reverse complement strand
CTGGGGCAACCCTGACGGTGAGGGACGAAAGCGTGGGGAGAAAAGAGGATTAGATACCCTCGTATTCCACGCTGTAAACGATGGATACTAGCTATGTGAAGTGTCGACCCTTTACGTGGCGAAGCTAACGCATTAAGTATCCCGCCTGGGAAGTACGGCCGCAAGGCTAAAACTCAAAGGAATAGACGGGGACCCACACAAGCGGTGGATCATGCGGCTTAATTCGATGGTACGCGAGGAACCTTACCAGGGCTAGAAACCCAGTCGAACTCCGGCAGAAACGCCGGAGGTCTCACAAGGACGGCTGGGCAGGTGATGCACGGCTGTCGTCAGCATGTACCTTGAGGCGCTCCGTTCAATCGGGCAACATGCGCAACCCTTATTCTGTGTTTCACGTGTCACAGAAAACTGCCTGGGACAACCAGGAGGAAGGTGAGGATGACGCCAAGTCCGCGTGTCCCTTGATGCCCTGGGCCGCACGCATGATACAATGGAGCCGACAGCGGGACGCAATGTCGTAAGGCGGAGCAAATCCCTTAAACGGCTCCTCAGTTCGGATCGAGGTCTGCAACTCGACCTCGTGAAGTTGGAATCGCTAGTAATCGCGCATCAGCCATGGCGCGATGAATATGTTCCTGGGTCTTGTACTCACCGCCTGTCAAGCCAAGCGAGTTGGGAATGCCCAAAGTCCCCGGGTTCCACCGGGGCCCAAGGCAGGTCCAATGAGAGGGGCTAAGTCATAACAAGGCACGCGTAGCGGAAGCTGTGCGTGGATCACTTCATTCGTTGAAGTGTCGACCGGGATTGGTTTGCGAGAATTCTCAAACTGATCCCGAGGTATTGATCGAAAAGCCTTTAAGTATCGATCCGGGACGAAACAACTCATAGAGAAAAACACAGACAGTATAGACAGAGGAGAGCTTTGACGTAAAGCTCTTTTTTGTTTATACTCATGGTGTTCCTTTTGGGCGTGTAGCTCAGCTGGTTAGAGCGCGTCACTGATAATGACGAGGTCCCAGGTTCGAGTCCTGGCACGCCCACAACCGGTGCCTTGCACCGGAAATTCGAATATCGAATATCGAATATCGAAATCCGAGACAAATTCAAAATCCTAATGACCAAAATGGTTCCATTTGGAATTTGAAATTTTGAATTTGGATATTGTTTGAAAATTGGTTTTTGGAAATTGGAATTTCCCGCCGTAGGCGGGCACGGGCCCTTAGCTCAGTTGGCTAGAGCGCCTCATTTGCAATGAGGAGGTCACCAGTTCGAGTCTGGTAGGGTCCACCATTCTTCGCGCCAGCGAAGAATGCCCTCCGTAGCTTTAGCGAAGGAGGGCTGCATAATACGTAGGTTCGTGTTATTACCATGGACTGGTGCTACGAATGGTACAGTCATCAATCACATCTTCGCGCCAGCGAAGAATGGTGGTGTTTGTTTGAAAAAGTCATAACCCATTTTGCGGAAAATCCCAACGAATGAAACGGAAACAATGCGGACTCGGCAGGGCAAACTATTTTTCTGGGGTTTTGGATTTGCCCTGCCTCGACTGATTTCCCGCCCGCAGGAGGGGTCTGGGGAGGAATGCGGGCGGGTTTCGGACGGGAGGTTTTCAGAAATCCGGCGAGAGCAAAATCTAAAAATATAATAAGTATTCCACGCTTACCAAAATTGAGGGTGGCGTCGTTACCAAACCAAGCGTTCAGACAATCCAAAAAATCGCCCAGTCGTTAGGCGTTCCAATGGAGGAATTACTAAAATAATTTTCAAAATATGAACAAAGAAAACATCAAAAATGCAATCTTAAAACGAAAGTTTTCAATCCTTATAATTATTGTACTGCTAATAATTATAGGTGTTTTATTTGGACAAAAACAGGATTCTAAATTTAGACTACTTTATCAATACCAAGCCATACCTGACATTGAATTGACAAATACCCTAACTCAAACTGAAGCTGATAGAGAATGGAATAAAAGGATAGACGATGCTCTGGCGACTTCCGAGTGCGAAGAACTACCGAAGCCAGTGTACGATAACTCGCTTTATCAGGGGCCGTTGACGGATACTCATTTTCATTTGTCTACTATCGCCGATGCAACTCCTGGGAGTAGCGATGACTGGAAAAACGAAAAGCTTTACACCTCTCCCGGCGTAAACATGACCTTTGACGATTATGCTTGTCTTTTAAGAAACGACGGCACAAGCGGCAAAGTATTTGCCTTCTTCCCCGTCTATCCAAACATCGAATGGCAATCTTTGAAATTGGCAAAAAAGGCGATGGAAAAGTATCCCGATGTCTTTGTGCCGTTTATAAACGCTCCCGATGGTGATATCGGCTCTGTCGACGGCCCTACATTAAAAAGAATGCTTAGTTATTATCCCGGATTATTCAAAGGCTTTGGTGAGCAGGGGCTTTATGAAGCAGCGGCTCCGGCCTTACCGCCTGACTCAGAGAGACTTATTGGTACTTACCCGATAGTTAGAGAAAACAAACTTTTGGTTTACTTTCATCTGGGAGAAAAACAAAAAGACTCTTATCAAAAGGTGTTAAAAGCAAATCGGGACATAAACTTTATCTTTCACGGCGACCAACTAATCTCTTGTGGAGATGGATGTGACGGAACGCTAAAAGAAATCGATGAGATTCTTAGTAATAATCCAAATGTTTACTACGGTATAGACGAGCTTTATGGTGATGTGGTGCTTTTGAATGAAAAGTCGACCAAGGAAGGTATCATTGATCATCTAAAAAACCGAGAAACCTTACTAAGACAAGACCTCGCTACATGGAAGGGCTTTATTGAAAGGCATCCTGATCAGGTCATCTGGGGAACGGACAGAGGCAGCTATCTCTACTCCCTCGATATCGAAATCGGACGAACTATGGTCGAGCATACCAGAGCTTTCATCGCCGGCCTCAACCCAGCCGTCCAAGAAAAATTCGCTTATAAAAACGCGGAAAAACTTTTGAAGAAATAAACCGGACAAAGCGTGGCTTTGTTTACTATTCCGTTCAAACTTATTGCCATGTATAAAATTACTTTCATAGTTTTATTCTTCAACAAAATAATCTGAGTCAATTTTCTTAATATCGTAACTTATAACTTTTGAAACCCCGATATTATTCTCCTTTCTACTACAAAAAGGTAACCCTAATTGCTGCAATCGTAACAGAGTTATTCAATTTATATTTTTAGATTTTGCTCTCGCCGAATTTCCAAAAACCCCCCGTCCGAAACCCCCCGCATTCCTCCCCAGACCCCTCCTGCGGGCGGGACGGGAGCCGAGGCAGTCAACATCCTTGGCTTAGTCAAGGTGTGGATAACTCGACCGAACCAAGTTGAGCTCTTCTCTAAACACCCATTCCAATACACACAATACTTCCATACTCTAGAGTATGGAAGTATTGTGTCAAAACAAAATCTAGGGCAGCTAGTCTGTCGCGTTTGTAATCTTTTCTATAACTTTTTCGATTCCTTGTCCGGAAGTTGTAATCACGAGTAAGTTGTCAATAATGGAATAGCATACCCCCAGATCTTGGCGAGATATAGCAATGCATGCAAACGGAGTGTCTTGGTGGGATAAATCGCGAAACCGAGGAGATATTGTGGGTACTTGGGTACCGAACATTGTTATTCCCCCCTGCTCAATAGCTGATCTCCACTTACCAATACTAGCTAAAACGGTTTCATTGGCGTTTTCCAATATCTTTGCCACAAGTACCACTCGGCTTCCCTCAGCTTGAGTGTACATTGCCGATGTATAATCTTGAGATAGCGCGCTAAAGAGTTCTTCAGGCGCTTCAATCATAAACGCGCGCGCCAATTGGGGGAGAGAAACAAGCTCTTCCGGATTCCCGTGAATAAGCACAACGCGGGTTAATGTTCCCACGCCAAGATCTGCGTCTTTAAAATTAAGAATAAGTGGCGTTAGCTCCTCCAGTGTTGTTGCTTGTATCCTTTGTGTGCTGTCTACCGATACATGAGGATATCCAACAGTAACTTTTTTGTATTCTGGTTCTGGTTCAATCTTCTCTTCCACGGGTTCAAACGAAACGTCCTTGATAGGCATTAAGGGCTCGATCCATAAAAACCAAAAGAGCAATCCCATAATGAACAGGGTAGACATGGCTATTCCAATTCTTGCGGTGTACCAAATAAATCCTTTGTGCACGGAAGAGTTTTTAAAATATGTACCGGTTTCTTTTTTTAATTCTAAAGCATTGATCTGTTTGCGAAGATCCTCTTCTCTTTGATCAAGCTCTGCTAATTTTTCTAGAATCTTTTCTTGCTCGACCTGAACGGTGGTTATCTTTTCTTCAATTGTTCGTGATTTGTTGATCACCGTTGATGTTGGGAATATCCTGGGAGAGATTGAAGGCAAAGGAGTTGGCGCGGGAGAGGGACTGTCTCCATTTTGTTGGGCGAGATCTTTTTGCATTGTACGAATATCAAAATGAGGCAATTTATTTATGTCGGGGTTTTGGTCTTCTGCCATATGTATTTATTATACTTAGTTTTTTAAAATTAGAAAGTAGTAATGCCTTAGCCAGGCTAAGGAGAAAAGAAAAACTAATCGAGAAAATTAGTTTTTGGTTGAATGTGTTACAATTACTTGCGGGCTCCACGCCCTATGGGGTATACTACTAGTAGACACTTTTAAAAGGTCGAGCGTAAAAATAACATGTAATTCGCATAACTATGAATGTTGCTATGGAATGGTACAACGTTACAATGACCGAATTGACAGGTTTGTGGGCGGGGTTCCTTGGATTTATTCCACAATTGTTCGGAGCTCTTGTTGTGTTTGGCATTGGGTTGCTGATTGCCGCCGGTGTGGGTAAACTGGTGGCGGTTGTGTTGGAAAAGCTTCGTTTGAATCAGGCGTTCGAAAAAGGAGCTTGGAAGAACGCTCTGGAAAGAGCCGAAATCAAGATGGATGCCTCGGCTTTTCTTGGGGGCATTGTCAAGTGGATCTTGGTAATTGTCTTTTTGATGGCCGCGGTTGAAATTCTTGGTATGAACGAATTCGCGGGACTTTTGCATAGGGTGCTTGCGTATCTGCCCAATGTAGTGGTAGCCGCTCTTATTTTTGTGGTAGCCGCTCTTATTTCTGACATGGTGGAAAAGCTACTACGCACTGCCGTAGAGGGAGCGCAAATGAAATCCGGACACATGGTAGGAGTGATCGTGCGGTGGTCCATCTGGATCTTTGCCGTACTGATGATTCTTAACCAGCTTTGGATTGGTGGAGAAGTGCCGGTCATTGTGACTCAGGGAATTGTTGCGTTCTTTGCAATTGCCGGCGGTCTTGCCTTTGGACTGGGAGGAAAGGATACCGCTGCGGAGATTGTGCAAGATTTCAAGAAGAAAATACAGGCATAATTTTTACAGGAAAAGCCTATTTCTTCCGCCCCGCATTCTCTATGCGGGGCGGTTTCGTTGAGGTTCTATTGAGCTGTTGACAAGAACTCCAACCCACTATATACTGCCTAGGCATGAGAAGTGGACAAGAATTTCCGATCAAAAAGTAGCGGCTGATTTGGTGGGATTTTTCCCGCAATCAGAAGCCGCTCCCAAGCGGTTTTTCATTTGCCTTCTCGTGAGTACATATACAACAGAATAGGAAGCACCAAGAATGAAGATGGTGCAACAAAACAAGAGTAGTAGTGGTTGTAAATTGCTAGCTATGTACATTGCATTTAGAGGCCGATGGTGGATGCCTTGGGTGTTGGAGGCGATGAAGGGCGTGGCGTGCCTGCGATAATCTTCGGGGAGGTGGCGAGCAACCTTTGATCCGGAGGTGCCCGAATGGGGAAACCCCGTACTGTGAAAGCAGTATGAGCTTCGTCGTATGACGAAGTGGCGAACCCGCTGAAGTGAAACATCTCAGTAAGCGGAGGAGAAGAAAACGAATGTTATTTCCTTAGTAGCGGCGAGCGAAAAGGAAACAGCCCAAACCAGCCCGCATCACACTGTGCGTGATGCGTAAATCAAAATTCAAAATGCAAATCTCAAAATGTTGGTACTTGCCTTCGGCAAGACTATTATATTGCGCCAAAGGCGCAAACCTTCATTTTGATTTTTGATATTTGATTTTTGCATTTGTGTCGCGCTTGGCGTGATGCGGGTTGGGGTTGTAAGGGGACAGTGTCGAGGGTGCTTTTGTACCCTTGAGGGAGAATACAAAGTCAGACGGTTAGAAGAAGCTTCTGGAAAGAAGCGCCAAAGAGGGTGATAGCCCCGTATTTGAAAACCGATCTGCGCTCCTTGCTGTCTTTCTTGAGTACCATGGGAAAAGAAAACCCCGTGGGAATCATCCCGGACTGCCGGGAAAGGCTAAATACTCCCAACACACCGATAGTGAACCAGTACCGTGAGGGAAAGGTGAAAAGTAGCCCGGAGAGGGCGGTGAAATAGAACCTGAAACCATCTGGCCTACAAAGAGTAGGAGCTACCCGCATCACACTGCGCGTGATGCGGAGAACACAAAACATAGAAGCACAAAACACAAACAATACCCAATAACCAAAATTACAAATTCCAAACCTATGCGAGAAGCTTGGGTTTGGAATTTGGAAATTGGAATTTTAAATTTGTTTGGAGTTTGTGTTTTTGGAATTTGTATTTTCCCGTATCGCGCTTGGCGTGATGCGGGTGGTGACTGCGTGCTTTTTGCAGAACGAGCCAACGAGTGTTTTTCCGCGCTTTGTCTAAGCCCTTCTGGGGTGGAGGCGTAGCGAAAGCGAGTGTGAATAGCGCGTACATGAGCGCGGGGAAACGACCCGAAGCCAGGCGAGCTTGCCATGGGCAGGATGAAGGTAGACGAAAGTCTACCGGAGGTCCGAACCCGTAGGTCGTGCAATTCCTTGGGATGACCTGTGGTAAGGAGTGAAAAGCTAATCGAGCCTGGTAATAGCTGGTTCTTCCCGAAATAGCTTTAGGGCTAGCGTTCGTTAGCAAGATTCGGAGGTAGGGCACTGGAAGGGATACCGCGGGCTTTGCCTAGGTATTTCTACCAAACCGCGAATGCCGAATCCCAAGAACGAGCAGTCAGAGCGTGGGGGCTAAGCTCCATGCTCAAAAGGGGAACAGCCCAGATCCTCGTCTAAGGTCCCTAAATCCAAGCTAAGTGCTAAGCAAGGAAGTGAGATTCCATAGATAGCTAGGAGGTTAGCTTAGAAGCAGCTATCCTTTAAAAAGTGCGTAACAGCTTACTAGCTAAGGAGTCTTGCGCCGAAGATTTATCGGGGCTCAAGCTTGGTACCGAAGACAGGAATGCCGGCCGCATCACACTGCGTGTGATGCGAAAATCAAAACTCAAAATGCAAATCTCAAAATGTTGGTATCTGCCTGCGGCAGAATATATTGCGCCAAAGGCGCATACCTTCACTTTGATTTTTGATATTTGATTTTTGCATTTGCATCGCGCTTGGCGTGATGCGGCTGGCGTGGTAGGGAAGCGTCCCTATTGCGCAGAAGCTTCATCGGAAGGTGGAGTGGAGCGATGGGGAGTGAGAATGTTGGCATGAGTAACCGCAAGGAGGGTGAAAGCCCCTCCCACCGAAAACCCGAGGTTTCCTTGGCAATGGTGATCAACCAAGGGTTAGGCGGGCCTTACCGTGTATCCGAACGGATCCACGGGATGGACAGCCGGTTAATATTCCGGCCCCTCGCCAGATGCTTTTTTGGATGACGGAGAATAGTAGTCCGTGCAGATTATTGGATTTCTGTTCGTTCTGTAAGTTCTTCTTCGGAAGCGCAAGCAGTGCGAAAACTTTCTCCTTCGGGAGGAGGAATTCGGATGAGCATTCTTCCCAGAAAATCTCCAAGAATATGAGTCTGGTGAGCCCGTACCGCAAACCGACACAGGTGGGTTGGCGTAAGAGTGCCTAGGTGAACGGGTGAAAGCTCCTGAAGGAACTCGGCAAATCAGTGGTCGTACCTTCGGAATAAGACCCGCCCATCCGCTGCTTCGCACCGGAAATTCGAATATCGAATATCGAAATCCGAAACAAATCAGAATGATCAAAATTATAAACAACACCAGATACCCATCCCAAGGGGAGATGGCGTGGCGCGTGACGTTTTACATTTTGAACATTATAATTTCGAATTTGTTTCGTGCTTCGGATTTAAGATTTCGTGCTTCCGCTGCGGAGCAGCGGCTTGGGCCGCAGCAAACGATTTCCCGGCGACTGTTTACCAAAAACACAGGTCTCTGCTAACTCGTAAGAGGATGTATAGAGGCTGACGCCTGACCAGTGCTGGAGTGTTAAACTTGCCGGCATCAGACAGCTTGCTGTTTGTTGCTGAGTGAGTGAAGCCCCAGTGAACGTCCGCGGTAACTATAACCGTGTTAAAGTAGCGTATTCCCTTGCCTGGTAAATTCAGGCCCGCATGAATGGCGTCACGACCGGGAAACTGTCTCCAGGAGCCGCCCGGTGAAAATGCAGTGGGGGTAAAGATGCCCCCTACCTGCGGCTAGACGGAAAGACCCCGGGAGCTTTACTATAACTTCTTATTGTCTTGTTTGCTTTTCTGCGTAGCGTAGCGGGTAGACTTTGAAACCTTGATTTCGGTTGAGGTGGAGTCGCCAATGAAACACCCGTCTGAAAAGTGGACAAAACTAACCTCGCTAAGCGGGGGACAGTGAGTGGCTGGTAGTTTAAGTGGGGTGCTTGCCTCCTAAAAAGTAGCGGAGGCGTTTAAAGGTTGGCTAGCTCCGGATGGAAATCGGAGTGATAGTGTAAAGGCATAAGCCAGCTTTACTGCGAGACGGATATGTCGAGCAGTTGGGAAACCAGAACTTAGTGAACCGACGTGTTTTTGTGGAACACGCGGAGATCATCAGACAAAAGCTACCCCGGGGATAACAGGCTAGTAGGGCCCGCGAGTCCATATCTACGGCCCTGTTCGGCACCTCGATGTCGGCTCATCACATCCTGGGGGTGAAGCAGCTCCCAAGGGTTTGGTTGTTCGCCAATTAAAGTGGTACGTGAGCTGGGTTCAGACCGTCGTGAGACAGGTTGGTCCCTATCTACCGCAGGCGCCGAGGATTGAGAGGAGTCGTTCCTAGTACGAGAGGACCGGAATGAACTAACCTCTGGTGTACCAGTTGTTCCGCCAGGAGCATCGCTGGGTAGCTAAGTTGGGAAGGGATAAGCGCTGAAAGCATATAAGCGCGAAGCCTACCTTAAGATTAATCCTCAGAGACCCCTTGAAGATGACGAGGTTGATAGGCTCCAGGTGTAAGCTCGGTAACGAGTTTAGCCGAGGAGTACTAATGGTCTTTGCAATGTACTTGGCTAGCAATTTATGCCCGCTACTCTCTTTGTTGTTGATATGGTAAGGGGGCTATACTGGGAGTGCTCCACCCGTTCCCATCCCGAACACGGAAGTGAAATCTCCCAAGGCCGATGGTAGTCCTTTGGGCGAGAGTAGGTAGCCCCCCTACCATATCCGCAACAACATCGAACAGGCTGGTCATTACCGGTCTGTTTTTGTTTGATTGATTCTTCTATTTCTTATATACTATACCAATTATGGGACACTTCTTTCTGAAAAAGTATAGCGCAAGTATCGGGGTTGGTCTTCTTCTTTTACTCATTGGCGGAAACGTGTTTTTTGGAACAATTCGGGATTTTCTATCTCAAACTTCCCTTCCTATTCAGTTATTCCTTTGGCAGTCAGGAGCCTCTGTTTCACGATTTTCTGAAGGTTTACTGTACCCATCAGCCCTTAGTAAAGAGACACAAGACCTAAGAAATGAACAGACTCTCTTGCTTTCCGAACTTCTCACGTTGCGGGATATAAAACGAGAGCACGAACAGCTTTTAGAAGCGATTGATCTGGGTATGTTTGAGGAGTTTACCCTACAGAATGTAAAGATGGTGGGAGTTGTACCCGGGGGTGATGCCATTATAATTGGATGGGGAAGAGAGGATGGGGCGCGTCCGGACATGGTGGTTGTAACCTCGGGAAATGTATTTGTTGGAATTATCAAAGAAGTTTTTGCGCAAACCTCTCTTGTGTTTCTGTCTTCCCATCAGCAATTCTCTCTCTCGGCTCGTGTTGCGGAAAAGAATGCAATAGGCGTAGTGCAGGGAAGGGGACGGGGGCAGGTTTCTATAGAATTTCTTCCGCCCGACGCTTTTATAGAGGTTGGAGATATTGTGGTGACAAACGAAACAAAAGGAGCATTTCCTTCCAATCTTTTGGTTGGCGTTGTGGAGGAGACCGAGCGTGTGAGCGTAGAGTCATTTCAACGTTCTCGTATTCGTTCCTTGTTTTCTCCACACTGGTCGGAACTGCTATTTATTGTAATGGAATAATGGTGAAAGCAAGCGCCATCACCATTGGTTTGCTGTATGTCGCATTTTTGATTCAGTCAAGTTTTTTTATACATTTTCCAATCTTTGGAGTTACGCCAAATCTTGTTCTGCTAGGCGTGTTGGGCATCTCTGTCTTTGTAAGCGAAAAATCTCCTCTTGACATTATTGCGGCAATAGCGGGAGGAACAATCCTTGATATATTTTCCTCTTCATTCTTTGGCTATTGGATAGGTATTCTCCTTGTTCTTGTTCTCATAATGAGATTCTTCATACGCAAATATGTTCGATTTTCCCCCTTCATTTTTTCGTAGAAAACCTAGGCGTGTTTGGGATTTGGATATTGAGCCCCACGATATCCTCCATGAGAACGAGGATCGAGAACGAAAACTTGAACCTCCTCTCTCTCGATTTATCCCTCTCATACTATTTGGTGTATTTCTGGTGGTAGGTCTTATATTTGGCATGCGCGTATTCGCGCTCCAACTTTTTTCCCACAAAGAGCTTTCCATGTTAGCAAAGAAAAATACGCTTCGAAGAATTCCCACTGTGGCAGACCGGGGGGTTTTGTACGATAGCTCCATGAACCAGCTTGTTTGGAACAGACAGACATTTGATTTGGTGTGTGACAAGAGAGACATCCCTTCTTTAAGGTACGCAAAAGAAGATCTCATTCACGAGCTCTCGCTCATTACAGGATACTCATTCCAGGATATTCGTCTGGAGTTTGATGATTCGCAAGAGCCTCTCATGGTCATAGCGTACCACTTGTCTCATGAGCAACTTGTTGCCTTTCAGACAAGAATTGAGTATCTCAAGGGATGCGAGCTGCGCTCAAATATGTTTCGAGAATATACGGAGGGAGAGCTACTTGCGCATGTGATAGGATACACCGCAAAAATTTCCCAGTTGGAGCTCCAGGATTTGAAAGGATATTTTATCACCGATCGAATTGGAAAAATGGGACTTGAACAATCGTACGAGACTGTTCTCCGAGGAACTTCGGGTATGGAGATATTTGTTCGGGATTCCAGGGGAAATGTTATTCGCAAGGAGGGAGAGGTTGCTTCGGTTGCGGGAAACAGTTTGATTTTGCATCTTGATCTTGAGCTTCAGAGGAGTATCAGGGAAGCAATGGAGCATGTTTTTCAGGTTTCAGGAACAAATAAAGCAGCTGCCGTTGCTATAGATCCTCGAACGGGAGGAGTGCTTGCACTGGTAAGCGTGCCAAGCTTTGATCCCTCTATGTTCTCTCGCGGTGTCAGCTCTAAAGAGTGGAGCTCTCTTATTTCAGATCCTCTCAATCCACTTTTTAATCGAGCGATAGGAGGGATTGGATTTCCGACAGGATCTGTTATGAAGCCCATAGTGGCGCTTGCGGCTCTTGAAGAAGGAATCATTACTGCGACTACGGTTATCTTTTCTCCTCTACAGATTTGTGTATGGAACAAATTTGCCGAGCAGGACGAATGCTTTCGAGATCATACATACCATGGGAATAGCGATGTGAAACGAGCGATCGCGGAGTCAGTCAACACATTTTTCTATATTGTGGGCGGAGGATTTGAAACCTTTAGAGGATTAGGTCCTGCAAAAATTATTGAGTATTACAAATTGTTTGGACTGGGGCAGAGGACGGGCATAGATATATGGGGAGAAGGAAGAGGCATTCTACCCAGCGTAGACGCGAACTGGAGACTGGGAAGCACATATCATCTTGCTATTGGACAAGGAGCCTTTGCCGCAACTCCTTTGCAGATTGCCTCTGGATTTGTGGGTATTGCCAATGGGGGAACCATATATAAACCTCAGCTGGTAGCGGCAATTCTGGATAGTATAAATGGAGGACAAAGAAATATAGATCCTGAAATTGTGAAAGAAAACATTGGAACGCCAAGGCACAGCGAAACGGTTCGTCAGGGTATGCGTCAAACGGTGACAAGCGGGTCTGCTCAAGGATGGTTAAACTCTCTTCCTGTTGCCGTTGCTGCCAAGACAGGGACCGCTCAAACAGGAAGAACAGACGGACAAGGGCGAGACTACCTATACACCTGGACCGTTGCCTTTGCTCCTTATGAAAATCCGGAAATCGTGTTTGTAATTGTAGTAGAAGACGCGCTCGAAGGTCAGGTAACAGCCCTTCCTATTGTGCGCGAAGTGTTTCTGAATTATTTTTCGGACCGTTGACAGAGAAAGAAAATAGCGGTACAACAGAGTAAGGGGGCGGGATTCGAACTCACATCGGATTGAGAAACCCAAAAATGAGACGAGTTTGGCGGCGCGACGACGATGGAGTAGCCGGTGCTACTTCAAGGAGGAGCAATACCAAAATCGGCCATTTTGGGGTTTCCCTAGCGGGGCGGGCGAATTTGACCCATCTTCTTCGTTGCTTGTCGCTCACGTACCTATGGGTACGCTGCGCTCCTCGCGCCTTGAATATGAGTCAAATTCGCTCCGCTCAACCGATGTGAGTTCGAATCCCGCCCCCTTAAATATATGACAATAAAATACATAACAAAAGAAGGGGAATCAAAGCTCCTAGAGGAGCTTGAATATCTTAAAAACAGCAAAAGAAAGGAGCTTGCCGAACGTCTTCAGAAGGCGATTTCTTTTGGCGATTTAAGTGAAAACTTTGACTATTCTAACACCAAAGAGGAGCAGGGTATGGTGGAGGGAAGAATTGCCGAGATAGAATATCTGCTCAAGAGCGCGGAGGTGGTAGAGCAGACATCTCAGAGCGATAAGGTGGCAATTGGGTCCACGGTAATGTTGGATCAAGACGGAGAATCTTCTACATTTACTATTACGGGACCTCAAGAGGCGAATCCGCTAGAAGGGAAGCTTTCTGCGGAATCTCCTCTCGGGATGGCTCTTATTGGTAAGAGAAAGGGTGAGAAGGTTCAAGCCGAAACTCCCGGCGGTAGGGTAGAGTACATGGTAAAAGATATCTCATAGCTGAATTTCTGCTATACTAAGGTATGCAGAAGATTGCCGCTATTGTTCCCGCGTTTAACGAAGAACATACGGTTCACCACGTTGTGTCTGTGCTTGCACGTCATCCTAGAATTTTGGAGGTTATTGTTGTTGATGACGGATCAGAAGACAGAACGGCCCAGCAAGCGCGAGCCGCCGGGGCTCGCGTTCTTTCGTTGTTGAAAAATCAAGGAAAAGGAGAGGCGCTTTCACAAGGTATCAATCTCACAAAAGCTCCTTTATTGATGTTTGTAGACGCCGATCTCTTTACTCTTTCTCATGATCATGTTTCGGCAATCATCTCTCTTCTCGAACGCAGAGATGCCGATATGGCAGTCGGAGCCGTTGACCGGGGAATTTTGCTTAATGCGATTGCGCGATTTTCGGGAGCCCCCATTAGCGGATTTCGGATACTTAAGCGAGACATTTGGGATGCGGCAAATAAAGAAGCTCTGCAAGGATATCTGGTGGAGGGAGTTCTTACGGTAACGGCGAGAAGAATGAAAAAAACCGTTGTTGCTATTTCGTTAAAAAATCTGCGTCATATCTCAAAACCCAAGAAGCGTGGCCTTGTAAAGGGTATAGCTTTATGGCTCGGCATGTGGAAAGAAATTATTTATAACATAGGGAACCTATTTTCTTGAGGGAAGGGCGTCTTTTCAGAACGGACAAAATCAGCTATACTTCTCATATCATGGCAAGTATTGAAGACATACGAAAAGAGCGGATACAAAAACTTGAGCTTTTAAAAAAAGCTGGCATGGAATGCTACCCAAGCTTGGTGAAGAGAACGCATACAACAAAGGAGGCGCTGGATGCTTTTTCTGATCTTGTAGCACAAGAAAAAGAGATTACGGTTGTTGGAAGAATCAGGTCATTTCGAGAGCACGGAGGGTCCGCGTTTTTTCATATAGAGGATGGCTCGGGAAAGTTGCAGGCATATCTTCGCAAAAATCGCGTTGGAGAAGAATCATTCTCTCTTTTTTTGGAAGCCATGGATGTTGGTGATTTTGTCCAGCTTCGTGGCATTCTGTTTAATACACAGAAAGGAGAAAAGACTATTGAGGTTTCAAACTACAGTATACTGGCCAAGTCTCTTCTGCCTCTTCCCGACAAGTGGCATGGTTTACAAGATGTGGAAGAGCGGTATCGAAAGCGGTATCTGGATCTTTTATTCAACGAAGAGGCAAAGCAGAAGTTTCGCGTGAAGTCTATTGCCATGCGGGCAGTTCGAGAATTTCTTGACCAAGAAGGGTTTTTTGAGGTGGAGACTCCCGTTCTCCAGAATATCTATGGGGGAGCGGATGCCGAGCCTTTTACAACGCGCATTAATGCGTTTGATATGGATATGTATCTACGCATCTCTCTGGAGCTTCCGCTCAAGCGCCTTATGGTGGGAGGGTTTGAAAAAGTATACGAAATGGGGAGAGTGTTCCGGAATGAAGGGGTGGATCGTCAGCACAGCCCTGACTTTACCATGTTGGAGTTCTACTGGGCATATGCGGACTACAAGGACATGATGAAGTTGACCGAACGGCTGATCTCGCGTGTTGTGGAGCAGACGCACGGTTCTTACAAAGTTTTTTATGGAGGGAAGGAGATTGATTTTACTCCTCCTTGGCCACGGGTGGAGTACTCCGAACTCTTTCGGAAATACGCGAATATTACTATTGAAGAAATGGACAAGGACGCTCTCTTGGCAAAAGCAAAAACAGTGGGGGCAGAAGCAGACGAAACATTCAGCAAAGGAAAGCTTGTAGATGCTATTTATAAAAAAGTGATTCGTCCCTACCTGTGGGAACCACAGTTTGTTATTCATCATCCTTCCGAGATGTTTCCGCTTGCAAAAGCGCGACAAGAGAATCCCGCTCAGGCAGAGACTGTTCAGTTATTGGTGGGCGGAGGGTGGGAACTGGTAAAGGCCTATTCGGAACAGAACGATCCATTGGCTCAGCGCAAAGCTTTTGAAGAGCAGGAGAGCTTGTTTCGAAAAGGGCTTGGAGATGCCCAGCGTATGGATGAAGATTTCTTGGAAGCCCTGGAGTACGGTATGCCCCCCACTGCGGGATTTGGCATGGGCATAGATCGGCTGACTACTCTGCTTACCGATTCTCATAGCTTGCGAGAAGTCACATTGTTCCCAACCATGAAACCCAAGTCGTGAGTCATGCATCACACATCACATATCACACATCATGTATCATGAATCATGAGATACACAGAATGGATCACAAATCACGTATCATACATCATAAAGAGAGAGAAATGCGAAAAGGAAACAGGAAGTAAAAGGGAAAGAATAGTACGCAATTTTAACAATTGTTAAAATTGCGTACTGTCCAAAACTTATCAAAAACTTACCGAGAGTTAGTTCTCTACCTAATCAATACCCTATGATGGCTAAGTTTCTGCAAGGAATTTTAAAATAAAGACCATGAAGACCATTCGCTTTGCTACAACAAATCGAGGTAAGGCAGAGTCCATGCGAAAAGTGCTGGCTCCTTATGATATTGAGTTGCTACAGGTAGATATTGAGCTTCCGGAATTCCGAACAGCAGACATCCGAATGATTGCGGAAGGAAAGGTGCGTTTTGCCCATGAACAGATTAACATGCCTGTAATCGCCCAGGATTCCGGTTTTCTGATTTTCTCGCTTAATGGGTTCCCTGGTTCATTTGTTAAGTTTGTGTTGGAAACAATCGGCTTGGAAGGTTTACTTGAGCTGATGCGGGACAAGCCGCGGCAGTGCGAGTTTCGGGAAGCCCTGGCGTACTGGGATGGTGGAGAAGACGGTCCCATCTTCTTTGAGGATGTTATCCCCGGTTTTTTGACGGAAAAGCCACGGGGCGATCTTCCTAGAGACGCATGGTCTGCTCTCTGGCTCCTATTTATTCCCGAAGGGCAGAAAAAAACACTTGCGGAGATGACGCCGGAAGAGCGGAACCAGTGGCGGGACGCGCATGCGCGGGGATCTGAGGGAAAGTTTGCCGACTGGATTGCCGAAAGGAAAGGGTAGACCTCTCATATCGTTTTTGATCGTAAAAACTAGCTCTTGGCAAATTTTTTGGGCGAAAGGATAAGTTTTTTGGCGATAAACATTTTTTGGAGCAAGTTTTTGGATGTCTGGAAGTATGCGCAAGGGGTGGGATGGACGCAATTTTAACAATTGTTAAAATTGCGTACTAAATACATTATGATATAATATTAGTATGAAGCTCCGCGTTACGGAAGAATTTCTCTGGTTGCTATACGACTTACTTGAAGATGTTGGTGATGCCTATATAAGTTTATCGCCTCGTTCCTGGAAAGACATAGCAAGTCCTGAATGGAGAAGCCTTCGTCTTGCGTATAAGAAAAAGAATCAAGCAAAAAGCTTTAGCCAATTTATTTCTTATCTCAAACAAAAAGGGTATATAGAAATTCCGTCGGGAGAAATTATACAACTTACAGAAAAAGGAAAGAGCAAGGCGCTGGAGGCCAAAACAAAAGGAACAAAATGGCCGGACAGAAAAGACGGCAAGATGATAATGCTTATGTACGACATTCCGGAAGAAAGAAAAGAGGTCCGTTACGCGTTTCGTAACGCGTTAATTCTTCTTGACTATAAGTTACTTCAAAAGAGTGTATGGATTTCAACAAAAGACGTACTAACCAAGACACAAGAAGCGGTAAGCAATTTTGACCTGGATTCCTATGTGGATATTTTTGTGATTGAAAAGATACACGCACGTGATTGGCATGGTCAAAATTAACACAGCCAAATTGTTGGCACAATCAAACACAGTCAAAAGAGTATGGGTACGCAGTATGGGTACGCAATTTTAACAATTGTTAAAATTGCGTACTGTCTTGGGTAGACGTTATTGTCGCATGAGTAAGGTATGAGGGTGGCTATAGCGGAGGGTGGACGCGTTTTTAACAATTGTTAAAATTGCGTACTGCCCCGAATAGCAAGAATGGGTGGCATAGTACGTCCTCTTTTAAAAAAGAGGGGATTGTGGTATTTTGAGGCTATTGGTCATAAGTGATTAGCTATAAGTTATCGATTACTACTCATATGCTGGATATTCATTTTATACGGGAAAATCCCGACAAGGTAAAAGACGCAATTCTTAAAAAGAGAGTTAACCTTGATCTTGATCAATTTTTGGAAACAGACAAGAAAAGGAGAGAGTTGCTTCGGGCAATTCAAGACACAAACGCGCAAAAGAATAGCGCGAACGTGGAAATCCAAAACGCAAAAACCGAGGAAGAAAAAAATAAGATTATCTTCAGAATGCGCGATGTTGATCGCGTTTCGGACGCCGTTGCAAAGGAATTTCAAGAAGTTGATTTAAAGTTTCAACAACTCTCACTCCTTGTTCCTAATATTCCTTCCGAAGACTCTCCAGTTGGAGGAGAGGAGGCAAATAAGGAGATTATGACTTGGGGAAAGATTCCCCAGTTCAACTTTCCCGCGAAAGACCATATCCAACTCGGCGAAGATCTTGATCTTCTCGACATTCGGGCAGGAGCCAAAACTTCTGGATTTAGAGGGTACTACCTAAAGAACGACGCGGTTCTCTTGCACTTTGCGCTTATGTGGTACGCGCTGGGGAAGATGAGAGAGAAGGGATTTGATCTTTTTGTTCCTCCAACGATTATTCGAGAGTTTGCTCTTGTGGGGAGTGGGCACTTTCCCGTGGGACGAGAAGAGGTGTATCAGCTGGGGAATCCGGGAAAACTTGAGACAGGAGAGGCGATAAAGGAGCAGCTTTTTCTTGCCGGAACGGCAGAGCCATCCTTGCTTGCGTATTACGCAGACAAGATATTTGATGAAAAAGATCTTCCCTTGAAAGTGTGCGGTATCTCTCCATGCTATCGTTCAGAAATCGGAAGCTATGGTAAAGATACCAAGGGCTTGTACCGTGTACACGAGTTTTTAAAAGTGGAACAGATTGTGTTTTGCAAAGCTCATTTGGAAGAATCAAACGAATGGCTGGAAACCATGAGAGAGATTTCCCAGGAAGTTCTTAAAGGTCTAGAGCTTCCACATAGAGTGTTGAGCATTTCAACAGGAGATATGGGCGCGGGAAAGCACAAAATGTATGACATAGAGACATGGATGCCCGCTCGTGGAGTATACGGTGAAACGCATTCCGACTCAAATCTTACCGACTGGCAAACAAGAAGACTAAACATACAATACCGCGATAAACAGGGAGAAAAAAAGTTTGCGTATGCTCTAAACAACACGGTTATTGCGAGCCCCAGAATCCTTATTGCTATTTTAGAGAACTATCAGCAAGAAGATGGTAGTGTTGTAGTCCCAAAAGTTCTCCAGCCATTTGTAGGAAGAGAGGTTATAGAAAAGCGGAAAAGCTGATACACATCACAAATCACTTATCACAAATCACAAATCACGTATCATGTATCAAAGAACAGAGTCATCCCCGCGCGTGCCCACCGAAGCTCAAGGTATCCGTGATAATCCGCTCAAAATCCGTGTAATCTTCCAACCATATTCAAAATAACTAGCTCTCAGTCTGTGAGAAAATTCTTGAATCATGGTCATACCCACTTTCTTTGCTGGCATTATCACACATGAAAATAAAGCAGAAGTCAAAATCAGCGCAGAGAAAGAGGCTCTCTGTTTTTTCCGCGATTTGGAAAACCACGTGGTTTTGGGTCAGTATACTCCTCACACTTACAATTCTTGGTATTCTGTATATTATCTTTCTTTCTCCAGTCTTTGTGGTGAATGCAATTGTTGTTGAAGGAGATCTTAAAGAGCTTGCAAGAGAAGAGGTGGTGAGCGTTATAAGAGAGAATCTTTCTCAAGATATTCTTTGGATTTCCAGCGAGAGCATTTTTTCAGTTTCTGTAACGCGGGCGGAACAAGAACTGAAAAATCGATACAAAGCTATTGAATCCGTATCATTTAAAAAACGTTTGCCCAAGACTCTCTCTGTTATGGTGCGCGAGCGAATCGGTGTGGCGCGATGGTGCGCTGATCCAAAAGAAGAATCCTGTGTTGTGATTGACAAAACGGGGCAAGCGTTTCGTGAAGCAAGAGAAGAAGACAACGTCATACTTCTTTTTGGAGATGTTGGCGATGAACACAATATTCAAAAAAGCGATACGGTTATTGAAGAAGCAAGGCTTTCTCGCGTTCTGCAAATTGTTCGAGAGGGAGAGAGAATTCTCCACGCTTTGGCTCCCGGTGTGAATGTCGCACGCGTGATGGTTCAAAACAATCGAGTTGAGCAGGTGACCTCGGAAGGGTGGCATATCATTATGAGTGAAAGTACGGATCTTTCATGGCAGGGAATCAAGCTGGCCGCGGTTCTTGAAGATCACATAACCAAGCAACAGCGCCCGCTTCTAGAATACATTGATCTTCGGTTTGGCAATCAAGCATACATACGCTATCAAGATTAGCAATCTTTCGGGTTGACTGCTAACGCAAAAAAGGGTATAAAGAGGGGTGTTATGACCATGACAGAACGCCAATTTCAGGTTCTCACAAACATTGTTTCTTCCTATATCAAAACGGCTCTTCCGGTAAGTTCTCAGTATCTAGAGCAAGAGAGCCGGTTGGGTGTTTCTCCGGCAACTATCCGGAATGAAATGAAGGAGCTGACAGAGAAGGGGTTTGTGACCCAGCCACATACGTCGGCGGGAAGAGTGCCAACCGAACAAGGATATCGAGCGTTTGTAGACAGCATATTAAGAGACCAGATGGCATTTCCTGACGCGCAGAGCTTTTCCCATGCTTCAGAAGAAGGCGTACATGCTCTTGGCGCGCTTGCCAAATCTATTGCGCAAGAGACTTCAGGGCTTGTGGTGCTCTATACCGCGGAGTATGGTCTTTTCTGGCAAGAGGGATGGGGAGGAGTGTTGCGGGAGCCGGAGTTTAGAGATCAAGAACATGTTGCGGAGCTAACTTGCCTTGTGCGAGGCATAGAAGAGAATATTGAGCAAATATCTCAAGAGCAGGAGTTTAGGGTATACATAGGACGAGAAAATCCATTCTTTCAAGCTCAACGTTTAAGTATGATTATGGGGACAACAGTTTTGGGAGGCAAAGGATTGGTTGCGGTTGTGGGTCCCATGCGTATGGCATACATAAGGAATATTCGCGTAATGCGCTCATTGCTATGAAGAAAAAAGATGAATTGGAAAAATCCATAGAGCTTGAGCGGGAGCGAGATGAGTACCTTGCGGGATGGAAGCGCGCTCGGGCAGACTTTGAAAACTATAAGAAAGAGGAGAATTCTCGAAGACGGGAGCTGAGCTTAAGATCAAGAGAGGAGGTGTTGATTCGTCTACTTCCTGTTCTTGATAGTCTGGAGCGCGCGTTGCAGTCTGCGAGGAATTCTCGAGGAGATATTCTGAAAGGACTCTCCCAAATACAGTCTCAACTTAAAGAAGCGCTCTCTGCCTGTGGCATTCAAGAAATCGTTCCCGCGGATGGAGAAGAGTTTGATCCCTCTTTGCATGAGGCGATTGGGGAAATTAAAGTAAGTGGCGTGCCACCGGGTATGATCGCGCAAGTTGCGGAAAAAGGATATATGTTTTCAGGCAATGTCCTTCGCCCCGCCAGAGTACTGATTGCTTCTGGAAAAGAATAAGATAAAACATATAGGCATATGGCAAAAATACTAGGAATTGACTTGGGGACAACATTCTCTGCCATGGCGATTGTGCGGGGAGGAGAACCCGGAATTATAGAAAACAAAGAGGGATCACGCACAACTCCAAGCGTGGGGGCTTTGGCAAAGAACGGCGAGATTCTTGTGGGCGTTCAGGCAAGGCGTCAGCAGGTAACAAACGCAAAAAACACTATTTCTGTTGCCAAGCGCTTGATTGGGCGTAGATTTTCAGATCAGGAGGTGCAAAAAACCAAGCGCTTTCTTTCCTATGAAATTCGAGAAGCTCAAGATCATGGAGTAGAGATTCAGATGGGAGACAAATGGTACAAGCCAGCCGAAATTTCGGCCATGGTTTTGCGTAAGTTGAAAGCAGACGCGGAAGATAAGCTAGGAGAGAAAATTGAAGAAGCGATTATTACTGTTCCTGCCTATTTTGATGACAGCCAACGCAAAGAAACAAAAGTTGCTGGAGAAATCGCGGGCTTTAAAGTGCGTAGAGTGATCAACGAACCAACCGCCGCGGCGCTTGCATATGGACTTAATAAAAAGAAAGACGAAAAAATCGTGGTGTACGACTTTGGCGGAGGAACATTTGACGTTTCCGTGCTAGACGTGGGAGACAACGTGATTGAGGTGAAGGCTACAGGAGGGGACACGCATATGGGAGGAGAAGATTTTGACCAAAAGATCATGGACTGGCTGGCAGAACAGTATCACAAAGACGAGGGAATTGATTTGGCAAAAGATCCTCTTGCCACACAGCGTCTTAAAGAAGCTGCCGAGCGAGCAAAGATTGAGCTATCCAGCTCCATGGAAACAGAGATAAATTTGCCGTTTATTACTTCTGACGCTTCGGGTCCCAAGCATCTTCTCTATAAACTCACAAGGGCTCAGCTGGAAAATATGGTTGAGGATCACATTGGTCGATCTATTGAGTTGGTAAAACAAACACTCAAAGAGGCAAAGCTTGAAGCAAAAGATATTGATGAAATTGTGCTGGTGGGGGGGCAGACACGCATGCCCAAAATCCAACAAGCGGTAAAAGAGCTGTTTGGCAAAGAGGCGAACAAATCCATTAATCCCGACGAGGTGGTGGCTATTGGAGCTGCGATTCAAGGAGAAATCCTTTCTGCGAAAGACGAGGGAAGAAAGCCCGAAGGAGATGTAAAAGATATTCTTTTGTTGGATGTTACTCCTCTCTCTGTTGGTATTGAAACCCTGGGAAGTGTAAGCACGATCTTGATTTCCAAAAATACCACTATTCCTACAAGCAAATCCCAAGTCTTTTCCACGGCAGCAGATAACCAAACATCCGTTGATGTGCACGTGGTACAAGGAGAGCGTGCCATGGCGCAGGATAATAAGTCGCTTGGCAGGTTTATTCTAGATGGCATTCCCCCGGCTCCTCGAGGCATCCCTCAGGTTGAGGTAATCTTTGATATTGACGCGAACGGTATTTTGAGCGTTACGGCAAAGGACAGGGCTTCGGGAAAATCCCAATCTATCCGCATTGAGGGATCAACGGGTATTTCAAAAGAAGAGGTAGAGAAACTTAAAAGAGAGGCCGAAGAACACGCAGAGGAAGACCATAAACGTCAGGAGCTGGTAGAGACGCGAAATGTTGCAGACTCTCTTCTCCACATGTCCGAAAAGTCTCTTAAAGAGGCAGGAGAGAAGGTTCCTGAAGAGATCCAAAAAGAAGTACGAGAAAAAATCGAGGCATTGAAAAAGGTGAAAGACGGGGATACAATAGAAGATGTGAAGAGAGCGGTGGAAGAACTTTCACAGGCATCCCAAAAAATAGGCGCCTATCTTTACAAAGAGCAAGAGAAGTCATCTGAAACTTCCGGAGAAAGCCAAGAAGCTCAAGTGCGAGAAAAAGAAGAGCCAAAGAAAGAAAATCCAGAAGAAGAAAAAAGCTAATAATGCAAATTCAATAACCAATAACCAAGAAAAAAGATACAAACAATATACAATACTCAAGTATTCAATAATCAAACTGTTTGAACCGTTTGAAATTTGATGTATTGGATATTGAAATTTGTTTGGTTATTGTTTCTTGTATCTTGATTGTTGTTTTTGGAATTTTGGCTAATCCCTTGTTTACATGGCAGACTACTACAAGGTGCTGGGCGTTAAAAAAGACGCCTCGCCCGACGAAATCAAAAAAGCATATCGTTCGCTTGCGCACAAATACCATCCCGACAAGGGAGGGGATGAGAAGATGTTTCGAGAAGTTTCTGAAGCTTATCGCATCCTTTCTGATAAGGACAAGAGATCCCAGTATGATAAATTTGGGCGTGTGTTTGAAGGAGTGGGAGATCAGCAGGGGCCAAATGGTTTTCGGTGGGGATGGGGACACCCCGGAGGGTCTTCGGACACAGAAGATGGCGAGGGTTATGGGTTTGATTTTCAAGACCTGGGAGATATTTTTGAGGAGTTTTTTGGTGGCCAAGCGCCTCGTTCTCGGGATAATCTTCGCAAAGGAGATGATATAGAGGTGGATGTGGAAATTGCGCTAGAGGATGTACTGCAAGGCAAAAAAGAAGAGATGCTTCTGCACAAGTTTGTGCAGTGCGTTCGCTGTCAGGGGGTTGGAGCAGACCCCGGCTCTAAAGTGAATGAGTGTTTTTCGTGTCGTGGTACGGGAGAGGTACAACAGATTAAGCGCACATTTATGGGGTCGTTTACCAAGGTGGGTATCTGTCCCGAATGTAACGGAGAAGGACTTAAGCCGGAATCTCCTTGTAACGTCTGCTCGGGAGAAGGGCGGGTAAGAGGAGAAGATCGCGTAACAGTGCAGATTCCTGCCGGTGTTGATTCAAATCAGATTCTTAAGCTCAAAGAGAAAGGAGATGCCGGACGCAAAAGAGGAAAGAATGGAGATCTCTATATCCGTCTTCTGGTAAAGCCCCATAGGGTGTTCTCTCGTAAAGGAGATGACCTGCACGTGGAGGTTGCTGTTTCGTTGTCGCAAACCACTCTGGGAGAGGAGGTTGAGATTCCTACACTGGAGGGACCCTCGGTTCTTCTTAATATTCCCGCGGGCACACCTTCCGGAAAGGTGTTTCGGGTGTCGGGAAAGGGAATCCCTCATTACACGGGTATGGGGAGGGGAAGCTTGTTTGTAACAACGCGCATTGCCGTTCCTCAAAAATTGACAAAACGGCAAAAAGATCTCATACAGAAACTGCGTGAAGAGGGACTGTAAAAAATAGCAATACCACTTCTTTTGTGGTATATCAAACGGGCGCCCCGGTAGCTCAATTGGTAGAGCAGCGGCCTTTTAAGCCGTTGGTTGTGGGTTCGAGTCCCACCCGAGGCACACTTATAAATTCTATTTGGGTCTGAAGACCCCTCGGGGTTTGAACGACTTGCCGACGGCAAGGAAATATTAAGCGACATTTTGCTAACGCGAGAGGCGAGAGGGTTGATGTTGATGTGTGAAACCAGGTTTCACACATCGGGGCACGCAAGTTAAACTTGCGCGCGCGTGTTTATTCTTGCTAAATATGTTTGAGCGTGGTTGTATAGATGCGTGTTTATGTAAATATTATGTATGAATATTAGGCAAATTTTTAAGTACTACTTTCCGCATGTGAAAAAGTACTGGGCTTCCACTATCCTGGTATTTTTTTCTTATGGTCTTGCGGTCATTGGTACGGGGCTTGTTATCCCTGTTTTGCACAAGCGGATTATTGACGCGGTTTCGAGCGGAGCAGATCCCGCGTCTCTTGGAGCTATTCTTATTCATACCGTGCTTATTCTTGGAGCGATTCTTGTGATAGCAAACGTGTTCTATCGTATTGCGGATTATGCCATGACATATTCACAGAGCCACATTCTGAAGGATCTTTCCGATGAGGCATTCTCCAGAATAGAAAATCATTCATATGAATTTTTCTCAAATACGTTTGCCGGAACGCTGATTGCAAAAGCTCGCAGGTATGTAAGGGCCTTTGAAGATATTCACGACAATATTGTTTTTACGGTTTGGATGAACGGGCTTAGTCTCCTGTTTGGCATTGCGGTACTGTCGTACTTCTCTCTTCTTTTGGGAGCAATTTTTCTTGTCTGGCTTCTCTTGTACATTGGTTTGACAGCCCTGTTTGTAAAAAAGAAGGTACAGAAAGATATGTTAGAAGCAGAAGCGAATTCGCAGACAACGGGCGTGCTATCGGATGCTATCACGAATATGTTGAACATTAAGATGTTCGCGTCTCAAGAACGGGAAGCACTGTACTTTGCAAACGTAACAGATATTGAAGAGAAGCGTAGAAGAGACGCCTGGTACTTTCAGAATCTCCAGTTTCTCTTTCAGAGTTCTTTCATTGACTTTTTTGAATTTATTGCCATGTTTGCCGCCGTCTATCTGTGGATTAACGGTACCATCTCGGCGGGAACCATTGTACTTATGCAGATCTACGTTCTTTCTTCTTTTCATATTGTGTGGAATCTTGGACGGAATTTCAGCAGGATTATGAGGGCGTTTGCCGAGGCGCAGGAAATGGTAGACATATTTGAAAAGAATCCTACGGTTCAAGATCCCAATCAGCCCGAACATTGTGTAATCCAGGCGGGGGATATACGCATAGAAAACGTCTCATTTTCATACGGAGAAGAAGGAAATAGCGTGTTCCAAGGGGTATCGCTGCACATTACTCCCGGAGAAAAAGTTGGATTGGTTGGTCCGTCGGGAGCCGGGAAAACCACCATTACAAAATTGCTTTTGCGGTTTGCCGATGTGCAAGATGGCAGAATTCTCATTGACGGGCAGGACATTAAGAAAATTACTCAAGACGATTTGCGATCTTGTATCGCGTATGTGCCACAAGACCCAATTCTCTTTCACAGGACACTGCGGGAAAATATTGCGTACGCAAAACCAACGGCAACCACAGAAGAAATTATTGACGTGGCAAAGCGTTCTCGCGCCCATGAGTTCATTACGCTGCTACCCAAGGGGTACGATACCTACGTTGGAGAGCGGGGCATCAAGCTTTCAGGAGGCGAACGGCAAAGAGTTGCCATTGCGCGGGCAATGTTGAAAGACGTTCCCATTCTGATTCTTGACGAGGCAACAAGTTCGCTTGACTCGTTAAGCGAAAAACATATTCAGGAAGCGTTTGAAGAGCTGATGAAAGGAAGAACAACAATTGTGATTGCTCACCGTTTGGGCACCATACAAAAGATGGATCGCATTGTTGTGTTTGACGAGGGCGCCATTATTGAAGAGGGGAGTCACCAAGAGCTTCTTGCAAGAAAAGGGCTGTACTATAGACTGTGGCGGCAACAGGCGCATGGGTTTGTGGGCGGATAGAGTACTTCTTGTTTAGGGCAAAAATTTGTGATAGTATGGGCATCATATGACTGTGGGAAGATTCAGCGCGTTTATCTCTGTACTCCTCTTTATGGGGGGCTCTTTTTGGGTCGGGCATACAATGGGGCGAGATCAGGCTCGTATTGTGCCCATAGAAGGGCTTGTGGGTCTAGAAGAGGGAAGACCCTCTGCCGTGGATTTTTCTCTGTTTTGGCAGGCGTGGAACGTCATACAGAGTCAGTATGTAGATGAGAACATTGATATTCATAAGATGGTGCAGGGAGCAATCTCTGGCATGGTTTCGAGTGTTGGAGACCCATACACGGTTTTTATGGATGCTTCGGACACAAAGCGCTTCTTAGAAGACGTAGACGGCTCATTTGAAGGTATTGGAGCAGAAATAGGATTTCGGGAAGAGGAACTGCGAATCATAGCGCCACTAAAAGGAACTCCCGCGGAACGCTCGGGACTGCGCGCGGGAGATTATATCATTCAGATAAATGGAGAAGTAACACGCTCCATGACCGTAGAAAAGGCAGTTTCTCTGATCCGTGGAAAGAAAGGAACAGAAGTTGTCTTGCTCATTGGACGCGAAGCATGGGAAGCTCCTCAAGACATTTCCATACGCAGAGATACTATTGTAATTCCTTCCTTAGAAGTTGAGGTGCTAGAGGGCAACATTGGATACATTAGGCTCTACCACTTTTCTAGAAATGCAAAGACAGACTTTGACAAAGCAGCCGCAACCATGTTGGATCATGGAGTCAAGGGAATTGTCTTGGATCTCCGCAATAATCCGGGAGGACTTTTACACATTGCTCAAGATATGGCTGGCTGGTTTCTCGATAGAGGGCAGGTAGTGGTTTATCAGGTTTTACGAAGCGGAGAGAGAGAATCGTTGATTGTAAATGGAAACGGCCGATTAAGATCGGTGCCCATTGTTGTTCTTATCAACGAAGGGTCGGCTTCTGCGTCTGAGATTCTTGCAGGCGCCTTGCGTGACCACAGAGGAGCAATGTTGGTTGGGCAGGATTCGTTTGGGAAGGGATCTGTGCAAACCATCGAAAATCTTCAAGATGGATCTTCTCTAAAAGTTACGATAGCTCGCTGGATGACACCGGCAGGGTATATTATTTCAGACAAGGGACTTGTGGTAGATGATGCTGTTGAAATGACAGAAGAAGATGAGCTGGCGGGACTTGATCCCCAAAGAGATCGGGCGATTGAACTTCTTCTAAAAATAGAGTAAACTTATGGATAGTGGTAAAGAACCCAACTCTATGCGTGTTATCCTTCTTCAAGACGTTAAAAATATTGGGAAAAAGTTTGAAGTAAAAGAAGTAGCGGACGGGCATGCCCGTAATTTGCTTTTGCCAAAAAAACTTGCGCAAATTGCAACTCCAGAGGCCTTGGAATGGCTAAAGATACAAAAGGAAATACAGGAGAAAAAGGCAGAAAATGATCTTAAAAAAATCCAGAGCGCGGCCTCTCAATTAGATGACCTGGAGGTGCTTATACAGGTAAAAACCGGAGACGAAGGACAGCTCTTTGAATCCATTACTGCTCAAAAAGTGGCAGATCGCCTTAAAGATATGGGGTTTGCAATAAAGAAGAACAAAATTCAGCTCACAGAACCTATTAAGGAATTGGGAGAGTTTCCCGTTATTGTTTCTCTTGAACATAACTTGGAGGCGACTATTCGAGTAATAGTGGGCGAAGAAGAATAAAGGGGGAAACCCCGTTTGTTTTATACATCATGGCAAAGTTTATTTTTGTTGCGGGCGGAGTAATGTCGGGAGTAGGGAAGGGGATTGCAACCGCCTCTATTGGCGCCATTTTAAAGAGCAAAGGATTTCGTGTTTCTGCCATTAAGATTGATCCCTACCTGAATATGGACGCAGGCACCATGAACCCCGTTGAACACGGGGAAGTTTTTGTAACTGATGACGGCACGGAGTGTGATCAGGATATTGGAAACTACGAGCGCTTTCTGGATAGAAATCTGAGCACCATTAACTATCTAACCAACGGTAGGGTCTACCACGCGGTTATTGAGAAGGAGCGCCAGCTTGGATACAACGGAGAAACCGTTGAGGTGGGTGTGCATGTTCCGGAAGAAATCATTTCTCGTATTAAAAATGTTGCTGTTCATGACAAAGCCGATTTTGTATTGGTAGAAATCGGAGGTACCGTTGGAGACTACCAAAACATGCTTTTCTTAGAGGCGGGAAGACTTATGAAACTTGCCTCTTCAAATGATGTGTTGTTTATGTTAGTAACCTACCTTCCCGTGCCACGTATGCTGGGAGAGATGAAGACAAAGCCCACACAGCACGCCGTGCGCGCGCTGAACTCGGTGGGCATTAGTCCGGATTTTATTATCGCGCGATCGGAAGCTCTGGTAGATGCTCCTCGCAAAAGAAAGATATCCATCTTTTGTAATGTTGCTCCCGAAAATGTCATATCTTCTCCCGACGTTTCGTCTGTGTATGATATTCCCGTCCAGTTTGAAGAAGACCAGCTTGGGAATCGTATTCTTAAGAAATTTCGCATGAAGGAACGTTCAAAGGATATGAAGGAGTGGAGAAAGTTGTCTGCAAAAACAAAGGGAAAGAACCCCGAGATTGTTATTGGAGTGGTGGGTAAGTATATTGTGTCGGGAGATTTTGCTCTTCCAGACTCTTATATATCCGTTGTGGAGGCTGTTCGTCATGCCTCATGGGCAAAGAATCGCACTCCTCGTATCCTCTGGTTCTCTGCTGAAGAGTACGAGAAAAAGGGTACCGCACTCAAGAGTCTGCACAGAGACTTAAAACAGTGTGACTGCGTTATTGTGCCGGGAGGGTTTGGGGAGCGAGGCACAGAAGGGAAGATTCGGGCTATCTCGTACTGCAGAGTTAATAAGATTCCGTATCTGGGACTGTGTTTTGGTATGCAACTTGCCATTATTGAGTATGCAAGAAACGTATGCGGTATTGCGCGCGCAACCTCTCGCGAATTCTCCAAGACGGGGGACCTTGTTATTGACGTTATGGAAGACCAAAAGGCTCTCTTAGAAACAAAAAAATACGGGGCAACAATGCGCCTTGGATCGTATATGTGTTCACTGCAGAAGGGAAGCTTAGTTTGGAAGTTATACAATAAGCAAAGCGCCGTTCAAGAAAGACATCGGCACCGATATGAATTTAATAACGCGTACAAAGAAATCCTAGAGGCAAAGGGCGTGGTATTCTCCGGTGCAAACACGGAGCGCAACCTTGTAGAAATTATGGAGATTCCATCCCATCCGTTCTTTGTGGGAACACAATTTCACCCAGAACTCTTGTCCAGGCCGTTTCACCCGCATCCTTTGTTTACGGGACTTGTGGACGCGGCGTTAAAGAGAAAGAAAAAACACTAAGAGACAGGGTCAATGTGCACAACCTTGGCTAACCGACGAATGCCGTTGAACCCAGTTTTTTTAACTGTTGAGAAGCGAACAACCCCTGTTTTGAGGGCAAAAAGAGTATCATCTTTACCAATGCCCATGTTCTCTCCGGGAAGGAATCTTGTACCACGCTGGCGAATGATAATCTGCCCAACGTTTGCCTTTTGTCCGGCGTAAAGTTTAACACCAAGGTATTGTGGCTGAGAATCTCTTCCCAGCTTTGTAGACCCAGCCGATTTTGTTGTTGCCATAGTTTATGAAATACTTTTTACTACAAAACTCTTTGTTTGGATACGCTTTTGGAGGGCACAACATAAAATTCTGCTGAATTTTTGTCTCCTTCTCGCGCCGTCGCGCTCCGAAAGTCCCTTCAAAAGCATATCCTTCACACGAGTTTATGATTCAAGGTTTTTATGGTAGGGTATGCGCATGAGCAATCTAAAAGAAGAAGCATTGAGTTTTCACAGAAAACACAGAGGGAAAATCGCAACTATTTCCAAGGTTCCTATTTGTACCAAAAACGATCTTCGGCTCGCGTACACGCCTGGGGTAGCAGAAGCTTCTCTGGCCATTGCCAAAAACAAGAAGTTAGATAGAGAGCTCACCAACAAGGGAAATAGCATTGCTATTATTACAGACGGCACGGCAGTATTGGGGCTGGGAGATATTGGTCCCGAAGCCGCTATTCCCGTAATGGAAGGAAAAGCCGCCATATTCAAAGTGTTTGCCGGTATTGACGC
>JAUYLB010000037.1 GCA_030699785.1 bacterium | reverse complement strand
GAATGGATTGAAGTTTTCAATGTATTAGGGTATATAGAGGAGGATTGCCCCTGTGGTGAAATGGATATCACGCGACGCTTCGGACGTCGTATTGTGGGTTCGAATCCTGCCGGGGGCACCAATAAAAGCAAGAAATTGGTTGTTGGAAATTAGAAAATCGTAACGAAAGGTGAAACTCGAAAGCAGAAAAGCGTTTTTTGCCTTTCGCTTTTTGAAGCGATTTTTGTGTGAAAAACTTGGAAAACTAACCGAGAGTTAGTTTTTTGGTTTTGGATTTGGTATTACTGTTGCGCTTCTTGTGTTAACGCAATATACTGAACAAATGATAGGTAAGAGAATGATAGGGAAGAGAGGGACTGCGCTCATGATTGGGATCCTGCTATTTACGGGACTTTTTGTTGCGTTGCCCAATATTGTACAAGCTCAAGAACAAGGGCTTGTGCAGTGTGGCGGGCGCACCATCGCTCCCCTTACCACCCCAATTCCTGATGGATGGACAAAAATCAGCGACACGCAAATGGCAAAAGCCCAGCCTGCGTGCGACTTCTGCCATCTGTTTGCTCTCTTAAGTACCATTCTTAATTTTATATTCTTTACTATTGTTCCGCCCCTTGCGGTTGTTTTGATCATGATTGGGGGATTCTTCTTCTTTCTTTCGGCAGGAGACCCTGCAAAACAACAGAAAGGGAAAGATGTTCTTTCTGCTGTTGTTGTGGGCATTATTCTTACCTACGGCGCATGGATATTTATCAATACCCTGCTGGCGGGAATGGGAGTTGCAGAATGGACCGGATTAAAAAGCTGGTGGAAGATTGACTGCGAGCTGGGGGAGTTGCAGTACACCGCACCAGCCAGTGTTGAATTGCCCGCAAGCCCCATTTCGGCAAGAGAAAATTTTCAATACTACTGCCAAGCTGATCCAAAATGGAAAGACGTGTGTGAGTTAGGCGCTAGTGGATGCGGGCCAACTTCTCTTGCTATGGTACTTGCCAGTTTTGGAGCAAGGTGCGACGGTCAGCTTTGCACACCTCCTCAAGTTGACGCCATATTTCTTAGTAAAGGATGGCGCACCTGCGACAGTGGAAGCAATATGACAACCGCACTAACCAGCGACTGGTTAACAAAAAGTGGATCTGGCAAGTTAAACTTTGAATCAAGACCAATACTTGGTGTTAATTATCTGCCGGAGAAAGATCTGCGCGACGGATCAAACTGGATAACGCCAACCCAAGCACAAATCAACCTAATGAAGGAATATCTTGATAATGGGTATCTTATTATTGCCTCTTCACAGTGGTATACATGCAGAGGCAACTGCTCCCAAGCCCGCATAGACAGCGGAGAAGGCATAAATCATATCATTGTGATAGATGGCATTAATAATGTTTCAGGTAGTAGCCCCACCATATCAGTACGTGACTCAAACAACTGTTCTTCCAGGGATGGAAAAGAGATAGCTGGTAATCGCACACAATTCATTGACTCTTTCCCTTGGTACTACGCATTTGCTTTAAAGCCCAGACAACACTAAACCATCCTTAACTAAAAATCTTATGTCGCGACCCCTTCTTATTTTTCTTGCCCTTGGAAGCATTATTCTGCTCTTGATTTTGGTCTTTGTTTTTGCACAGCCACGCGACTCCGATGAATTTCAAGGTCCCATACCGGGAGGAATATACGACATTGTGGATGAAGAAGCGATGCTAATTCTTCAGCAGGAAATGGCTGTCACCAATTTTCTATTTGACGAACTCCCCTACAGTGGATCTTTTTTTCATGCAATATATGATATTTCCGGCGGTAGACTTGTCCTCACTCTTTCTCCAGAGAAAGAGAGTGAAGGCATGGAAGAGTTTCGAACATTCTTGCGTTCGCATGATATTGAATTTGAGTGGATTGAAAATAGTTTGGTTGTGCAATAACTACAGCAGTGTTGCAAATTCTGCTGTTTTAGAATAGGGTAAAAACGTTTTTGCCCCGCTAGCTCAATTGGCAGAGCAGTTGCCTCTTAAGCAATTGGTTGCAGGTTCGAGTCCTGCGCGGGGCACAATAGAATAGACAAATTTTCAATTCTCAGCGACCAATGTTCAGTCAGTAATTGAATACTTGAGTTTGTTTGCTTATTGTTTCTTGTGTCTTGGCTATTGATTGTTGCTCTTGCAATCCAACTTATTTTGTGATAGCATTGCCCCAACATGCTTACACAACGAGAAAAAGAATCCCTTGTAGATCAGTTCAAGATTCACCCCTCCGACACGGGGTCTGTTGAGGTACAGGCCGCTATTCTTACGGAAGAAATTCGGCAACTTTTGTTACATCTCAAAAAGCACGCAAAAGACGTGCACTCAAAGCGGGGATTGCTCAAAATGGTGGCAAAGCGTCGCACTCTCATTGCGTACCTGAAGAGAGAAGATGAAAAGAGACACGCAAGTCTTGTAAAAAAGCTGGGCTTGAAGCACTAGACATGACGTCAAAGAATAAAGAGCAGCGAGTTGCCGTCGTTATTGACGTGCAAAACCTCTACCATTCAGCTAAAAACCTTTACCATGCTCGGGTAAACTTTCGGGAGCTTCTTAAAGATTTGGTTGCGGGGAGAAAACTTATCCGTGCGTTGGCGTACGTGGTACGAACAAAAACAGGCGAAGAAAAGCCTTTTTTTGACGCCTTAGTAAAACTTGGTATTGAAACACGCGTAAAAGATCTGCAAGAGTACTATGGAGGACTCAAGAAAGCGGATTGGGATGTTGGTATTGCCGTTGACGCCATTAAAGTCGCGCATTCCGTTGACGTTATTTGCCTTGTGTCGGGCGACGGAGACTATCTTCCCCTTGTAGAATACCTACAGAACCACGGCAAGCGGGTGGAAGTCATGGCATTTAAGAGGTCTGCTTCTTCTCGCCTTAAAGAAGTTGTGGATGAATTTATAGACATAGAGGCCTCAACAGATAAGTATCTTCTTAATGCAAAGTAGCGCATGGAAACAAGATTTGCGACAACCATAGGGGAAAAGGAGATTATCTTTGATCTTCGAGAGCTTGCTTCTCAAGCAAATGGAACATGTCTTGTGCGTCTGGGAGACACCGTTGTCCTTGTCACCAGTCTTATGGCTGATCCGGGAGGAGTAGACAGAGGATACTTCCCCCTTATGGTAGACTACGAAGAAAAGTTTTACGCCGCGGGCAAGATTCTGGGCTCTCGCTTTATGCGAAGAGAAGGAAAGCCCAACGACGAAGCCATTATCACCGCTCGGCTTATTGACCGCGCCATTAGACCGCTTTTCCCTAAAGGATTTAAAGACGAGGTGCAGATTGCGGTAACATGCCTCTCATGGGATGGAGAAAACGACCCCGATATTCTTGGTCTTGTGGGAACATCTCTTGCGCTTTCTATTTCTGACACTCCCTGGGAAGGTCCCCTGGGAGCTGTTCGTGTCTCGCGACTGGATGGAAAGTTTATTCTTAACCCCACCTACAAAGAGCGAGAGCAGAGCGACCTGGACTTACTCATTTCCGGCGTTAAAGACGGCAACAACATCGTGGTAAACATGATTGAGGCTTCGGCAAACGAAGTGCCAGATGAGATTTTTGAACAAGCGGTACAAGAAGCTCTGCCAGGCATTAAACAGATGATTGCGATTCAAGAGGAAATTGTTTTAAAGCGAGGAAAGCCAAAAACTTCATTTGAAAAACAGGAGCTTCCCAAAGAAGTTGCTCAAGAGGTTTGGTTGGCTACTGGTGATAGGTTGAAAGAAGCTCTCTTTACGGGAGACCCCAAAGAGCGTATGAAAAACGCAAGACTGGTGAAACAAGAAGTTCTGCTCTCTTTAAAAGAAACTCACCAGGATAGCCTTTCTCTGATTGCTTCTTTACTAGAAGAAGAAACTGAACGCCTTATTCATGAGGCAGTTATTCAAGACGGCAAACGAGTAGACAACAGAGATCTTGACCAGATACGAGAGTTGGGGGGAGAGGTTGGGGTGCTTCCCCGCACCCACGGATCCGGCATATTTCAAAGAGGAGAAACTCGAGCTCTTTCTATTCTTACCCTTGGAGCTCCTGGGGATTATAAAATTGTTGAGGGTATGGAGATTGTTGATAAAAAGCGCTTTATGCACCACTACAACTTTCCTTCGTATTCCACGGGAGAAATTAAACCCATGAGAGGACCAGGAAGAAGAGAGATCGGACATGGTATGCTTGTTGAAAAAGCGCTCCTTCCCCTTATTCCCCTATTTGAAGAATTTCCTTACACTATTCGCATTGTAACAGAGATTGTTTCTTCAAACGGATCTACCTCTATGGCATCTGTTTGCGCTTCTTCTCTTGCTCTTATGGACGCGGGCGTTCCAATCGCAAGACCGGTAGCGGGTATCTCGTGCGGGCTTATGATGAATGAAAAGAAAGAGTGGAAGGTTCTCACCGACATCCAAGGGCCCGAAGACCAGCATGGAGACATGGACTTTAAGGTGGCGGGAACCACCAAAGGAATCACGGCCGTTCAGCTTGATGTGAAAGTGCGGGGCCTGAATATGGACATTGTTCATCAGACGCTTGACCTTACAAAAAAGGCGCGACACACCATACTTGAACATGCAATTCTTCCTGTTTTGCAAGCTCCCCGGCCGGATCTCTCTCCCTATGCTCCACGCATTCTTATTGTCCACATCCCCAAAGAGAAGATTGGCATGGTTATAGGATCGGGAGGAAAAACAATACACAAAATTGTAGAAGAAACAGGAGCCATTATAGATATTGAAGATGACGGCACCGTGTTTATCTCTGCAAGCAAAAAAGAAGCCGCCGAAAAAGCAGCCGACATTGTTCGCAATCTGGTACGAGAGGCAAAAGAAGGAGAGATCTTTGAAGGAAAGGTGATCAAAATTATGGACTTTGGCGCGTTTGTAGAAGTACTCCCGGGGCAAGAAGGACTTGTACATATCTCTCAACTCTCTTTAGCTAGAGTAGAAAAGGTAGAAGACGTGGTGAAAGTGGGGGAACGTGTTATTGTGAAGGTAATAGGTATAGACAACCTGGGGCGCATAAACCTTTCTATGAAGGCGGTGGGAGAAAACGACAAACCCTCATAATGGACAATCAAAAAAACGAAAAGCTCGAGTTTCTCAAGAGAGAGGAGGTGCACACCATGGGAAAGGATATTCGTCGACTACGGGAGGGGCAGGCGCAAGAAGAGCAGGAGCGCGTCTTAAACATTCAGGGAGAAGAGAATCCCACCCCCTCAACAGAAGATCGTGTTCGGCAAGAGATAGAACATGTCTCGGATCTTCAAAAAGAGCGTATGGCATTGTTGGCGCGTGTGGCAGAACAAACAAAAAATCAGGAGACTCTTACTCCTCGTGTTTCCTTACAAAAACCCCCATCGCGCGCGCAAAAGGTGCTTGTCCGTTTTGTGATTTTTCTGATTGGATCCGTTATCATCACCCTTCTCACTCTTGCGCTTGTATAAACAAATTAACACCTCCATATGAATACTCAAACACGTGACACGCTTAATGAAAAAAAGAAACAGCTTCAAGAAGAGCTCTCTTCCTTTGCAAAAAAAGACCCCAACCTTAAGGGGGATTGGGATTCTGTGTACCCGCGCGTTCCCGGGGGAAATATTGAAGACGCCGCAAACGAGGTACGAGACTATGAATCAACTCTTTCTACAGAATTTAGCTTAGAAATACAGTTAAGAGATGTAACCTTGGCCCTTGAGAAGCTGGAAAAAGGGACCTACGGAATATGCGAGTCCTGCGAGCAAGCAATAGACAAGGAACGACTTGAAGCCAAGCCCGAAGCCCGACTCTGCTCTGTGTGTAGAGCGAAAGAAGAAAACAATGGTTAAGATACAAATGTGTGACGCCTGGCGTCACACAAGAGAATCTCGTTATTTTAGAAAAGGATTGGAGGCTCCTCTCACTTCAAAGTGAACGTGGCACCCCCCAGGACCCGCGGGAATTGTGTACCCGGTATGGCCCGTGCGTCCAATGGTTTGACCCTGCCTTACCTGCTCTCCTTTAGTTACAAGAATCTGGGAAAGGTGTCCGTAGTAGGTGATAACCCCGTTTGGATGAAGGATACGAACATAGTTTCCTCCAATATTGTGGTACCCGGTAAGCTGAACGGTTCCTCCTGCAACCGCATACACGGGTTCTCCGCACACGCCATTACTAAAATCTATGGCATTGTATGTGTGCAACCCCTGCGTAACACGATGTGGGGAGGAGATGGGGTAGATAAAGTAAGAAGACGCCATGGGAGTGAGGCGACTTGAGGGAAGCGATTTTGGTTTTACTCCATGGGGAACAATAATAAGATCTCCCGCGTATACTTCTTTTTCTGAAGCAATATTGTTGAACTCCATAATATCCTGTACACTCCCTTTGTACCATAATGCAATCTCGCTGAGCGTATCGTAAGAACGCACCAAATGGAGGGCTCCAGATACGGGCAGGATTGTCAACTGCTGCCCTTCTCTCAATACCGCCCCCAACTGCAGTTCGTTTGCCCACAGAACGGTCTCTTCTGTAATACCGTACCGATCGGCAACAGATGAAATAGTGTCTCCTTCTTGTACCTCATACTTAAACATATGCCTTTGGAAATCGGCATCAAACCCTCCTCCTATCCCTCCGAGCGTTTTAAGAGCTTTTTCTGACAACACCATAGAGGGGGCAGAAGAAGAGATACTCATCCCATCCACAAGGGCAAGCTCTAGATCAAAGGAAGATCCAAAAGCGGGGGTCCCCGATGCTTTCACGTATAGGTCTTCTGAAACAGAAAAATCAGCCCAAGATGCGGCTGATAACGGAAAAACAGACCCCTCCGCGGTCCGGAGTCCAAGGGACAAAAACGTTATTCCAATGGCGAGGCAAAAAGCGAGAAATAAACGGTACTTTCCTTCTTTTTGCTTACTACTACCTTCCTCGGAAGATTTCATAACGATTGGTCAAATGTAGCATGAAACTCAAACCAAGTCAACCCCCGTTATCCACAAGCGCGTCCGACACGCTTAGTGCTTTACGCGTAAAAACATTGCTCTCTTCGCATGATATATACCCCCAAAAACAGCTGGGACAGAACTTTCTGGTAACCCCCAAGGCTCTTTCTCGGGTTATTGAAGCCTCTGCAATAACTCCAGAAGATACGGTGGTAGAAGTAGGCCCCGGACTTGGCGCCCTTACTCAAGAACTCGCAAAAAAAGCCAAGCGCGTTATTGCCATAGAGAAAGACGCTCGCCTCATCCCTATTCTTAAAGAAATGTTCTCTGCCTCCCCAAATGTAGAAATTATTCATGGCGACATTCTCTCCTTGCCCGAATCAAGCATGCCCCGCTCCCTCGGGCTTGAAGATCGGTCGGGACTTTCTACTTTCTACTTTCTAC
>JAUYLB010000036.1 GCA_030699785.1 bacterium | reverse complement strand
TGGGTTATGGCCCGACTTGCCTCCTTTATTTACAGGAAGGCCCAATGAACAAGGGAAAGGAGGCGCAATGATCATGCCTCAAGAATGCAGTCTTGTTTGCTTTGACTGCAAGCAGAATGTCGTCTATGTCGTGGGCAAATATAAGTGCCCCTTATGCGACAGGACGATCGTGGATAGGGAGATTGAGAGCTTAGTGGTTGCTCTCAATCTCGCCGATATTTTAACAGAGAGGAGTTGCGAGGGGCACAACGGAGATGATGGTCTTTTCTCGTTTCCTTGGGTGGTAATAGCACCCGTCCAGGATCATGATAAGGTTCTGAACAATGTGAAGATCCTCCTCTTTCACTATAATAAGACGATAGAGGAGCAGAATCAGTGGGAGGTACAGTGTCTCTACCGGGAAGATCGCCACTGGATTGTTCCTGTTGGCAAAAACGACAGGAGGCTCAGCGAAATGCAGGCGAGCGCTCGACTGCTCGCAAAGTTTATTGAGAAGCAAGCCACGTTTTGTTTGCAAGGGACGCATGAATAATCTGTGCGTCCTTTTCTGTTTTACATAAACCTTGCACGGTTGCAAATTTTATAAAGGGAGGGTAGAATATAAAATTGTTAAGAAGGTCGGCAAGAAATATTAGAAAATTAATTTTATATTGAGCACATGCCAAACGTAACAATCTATACTACCCCAACGTGCGTATACTGCAGATCGGCAAAAGAGTTTTTTGAAGCAAACAATGTGGAGTTTCAAGAGAAAAATGTTGCCGAAGACGAAGAAGCAAGAGAAGAAATGGTGCGCAAGTCAGAGCAGATGGGCGTTCCCGTTATTGATATTGACGGAACAGTTGTTGTGGGATTTGACAAGGAAAAGGTAGCGGAACTTCTGGGACTTTCCGCCTAATCAGTTATTTATGAAAGAGGCGATACAAAAGGATGAGTTTGGTCCCGAATACGTTATTGACGTGTACGATCCTCGTGCGGGAATGGAAGGATTTCTGGTTATTGATAATACCGCTCTTGGCTTAGGCAAGGGCGGTATTCGCATGACTCCAAATGTGACTCGAGAAGAGGTATCACGACTTGCCCGTGCCATGACATTCAAAAATGCCATTGCCGGCATTCCTTTTGGAGGAGCAAAAGCGGGCATGATTTGGAAGGGGGGCAGTACGGCCCAAAAGAAAAAAGCGGTAGTGGCCTTTGCTAAGGCTATTAAATACTTTATTCCCCACCTATATGTGGCGGGTCCCGACGTAAATTCGGGAGAGCGGGAGATGCAATGGATAGCGGAGGCCGTGGAGTGCTGGCAGGCCGCAACGGGAAAGCCGTCTTCTTATTGCTATAAGAAGGAGGGAAAATTAATGTGTGGCCTTCCGCACGAACTGGGAAGCACTGGATTTGGGGTAGCAATCGCCACCCGTGTTGCTCTTCCTTTTAGGGGCATTGAGATGAAAGGAGCAACCTGCGCCATAGATGGTTTTGGAAATGTGGGAAGTTTTGCCTTTTTGTATCTTCACCAGATGGGAGCCCGCATTGTGGCGGTATCTGACAAGGAGGGTGCCATATATAAAAAGGAGGGATTGGACGGGAGCGTGCTCAACAACCTTAAAAAGAAGGGGAAGTCCGTAATCTCATATCCTGGCGCAACTGCTATAAGTCATACCCAGCTCTTTCATCTTCCTGTAGATGTGCTTATTCCGGCCTCTGTCACGGATGTGATTCACGAAAAGAACCAGCAAGGAGTAAAAGCAAAGATTATTGTGCAAGGAGCAAACATTCCCATGCAAGAGCACATTGAGGAGCGTCTTGTGAAACGAGGTATTCTCATAGTTCCTGATATTGTTGCCAATGCGGGAGGAGTTATTTCTTCTTATGCAGAGTACAAAGGGTACTCGGCCGATCATATGCGTAAGCTTGTGAAAGAGAAGATTGAAAAGTCTGTTGAAGCAGTTTTAAAAGTAAGCGAAAAAAATCAAAAAAATCCCAGAGATGTGGCGCGAGATATTGCCATGAATTGTATACGATCCGCGATGAGAAAGAAGAGGTTATAAATTTGAAAAGGTTATATTTTGGGGGTATAGTAAAGAAGGTATGAAACACTACAACCTTGTTATTGTGGGATCGGGAGCGGCCGGCCTTTCGGCTGCCGTGTACGCGGGACGTTACAAACTTTCTCCGCTTGTTATAGAAGGAGAGTTTGGTGGAGAAACTTCTACCGCGGGGGTTATTGAGAACTACCCGGGTATTCCTGCCATTGAAGGATATGAACTCATGAAAACCATGAGAAAGCAAGCAGAAGGCATTGGAGCTCATTTCTTGGAAGGATGGGTGCAAGAGGTACAACAAGACGGCACGTGCTTTGTGATAAAGACCAAAAAAGATGAGGTTCGCGCCTCCAGCGTTATATTTGCCACAGGAGCTAAAAGAAGGCACCTGAATCTTCCCAACGAAAAGGAGTTAACGGGCAAGGGTGTGCATTACTGCTGGACGTGTGACGGCCCCTTGTATGGAGGCAAGACGGTTGCCATGGTTGGAGGAGGAGACTCTTCGGTTAAGGGGGTGAACTTTCTTGCCGAATACGCCAGCAGCATATACCTGATTGTTCGAGGCGAAGAGGTGAGCGCGGAGCCAGTAAATTACGAACGCATGCAAAAACTGGGAGACAAGGTAAAAGTGATTTTGGAAACAGAGGTAAAAGAGATTGTGGGAGAGAAAAAACTGGAGAAGATTGTGTTATCTCGCGAATACAACGGATCTCTGGAGCTTTCTCCGGATGCCCTGTTTGTAGAAATTGGTTTTGAGCCCGATCAGACATTTGTTCAGCAATTGGGTCTTGAATCCGATCCAAAGGGGTATGTAAAGACGGACTCGCGCATGGCAACAAACATTCCTGGTATATTTGTGGCAGGAGACATGACAAATCATTTTGGAGGGTTTAAACAGGACGTCACGGCATCGGCCCTTGGATCTGTTGCCGCCACCTCGGCGTATGAGTATATCAAAAGCAATCCTGGTATTTGCGTCTCTCATGACTAAGGATTTTTCCCTATCAGCAAAGTATGTAAAGAGGCTTCAAGAAAAAGGACATAGAGTTACTTTGGTGCGTAAAAATATTTTAGAAATTCTTGAGAAGGAACAGACTCCCGTATCGGCAAGCGAAGTAGCTCTTTTGCTTTTGCAAAAGGGAGAGAAAACGCACCAAACGACCGTGTATAGGGAGCTGGCATTTTTAGAAAAAGAGGGGTTTGTTGAACCTGTGCGCATTGGAAGAGCAACACGGTACGCGCTGATCCAAGAGGGGCATAGGCACCACTTGGTATGCACAGAGTGCGAGTTGGTGGAAGATGTTATGCTTGAAAATGACCTTATTGAACAAGAAAAAAAGATCGAACGAGTAAAAAGGTTTCATATAACACGACATGCTCTAGAGTTTTTTGGTGTTTGCAGGGAGTGCGCGGGAAAATCAAGGGTGTAATAATAATCATATGCAAGAACAAAACGCATCAACGTTTCTGCCGGTTGCCATTCTTTTGGCCTCTGTTATTCTTGGAGGATCACTCATCTACGCGGCCGTAACAATGCAGGGATCTCCCGCGAATCTTGCGGGGCAAACCGGGGGACAGAGCGGAGAGGAACAGACTTCTGGTGGGCAGGGGTTTCCGGACACGTTTACCGTTGATCTAAAAGGATGGCCAAGCAAGGGAAGTGAAAACGCTCCCGTTGTGATTGTGGAGTATTCTGACTTTGCGTGTCCGTTCTGTAAGCGTTTTCATGACGACACGCTCCCGCAACTTACCCAAGAGTACATTGATGCTGGAAAGGTACGGTTTGTATATAAGGACTTTCCTGTTGTGGGAGGAGAAAAGGCCGCCGAAGCCGCGCACTGCGCCGCAGACCAGGGTAAATACTGGGAGTATCACGATATGTTGTTTGCAAATCAGACAGAAGATCGGGGAAGCTGGGGAAATGTATCCGTGCACGAAGGGTACGCAAAAGAGCTTGGTCTAAACGTATCATTATTTACAGAGTGTTTTGAGAGCGGAAAGCATCAAGAGAAAGTTGCTTTGTCTACGCGAGAATCCATGGAGAATGGAGGAACAGGTACGCCTTTCTTTTTGATCAATGACAACCCTATTGTGGGAGCCCAGCCGTTTGAGAGCTTTAAGCAGATTATTGATCGGGAGTTGTAATACGCTATATTCTATGAACAGAACAGCATTTTGGGCGATTATCGGGACTCTGCTTGTGGGAGGGGTTTGGGCCATTACCTGGATGGCTTCTCAAAGCGCGGGAGAGGGCGAAACAGTTGTACAAGAAGAAACAGCACAGATACGAGAATCAGATCAGGTAAAGGGCTCTAGAGAGGCCTCTCTAGTGTTGGTGGAATACAGTGATTTTCAGTGCCCCGCCTGTCAATTTTACGCGGGATGGATTTCTCAGCTTGCGGAAACATATGGAGACGATCTTGCATTTGTCTATAGGCACTTTCCCTTAAGGAGCATTCACGCGCAAGCGGAGCAGGCAGCTATTGCCGCCGAAGCCGCGGGGCGTCAGGGTATGTTTTGGGAGTATCATGATGTGCTTTTTCAACGCCAAAAGGAATGGGCAGAGAGCGGATCGGCTTCTCAGCTCTTTCTTTCATATGCCCAAACACTTGGATTAGACGTAGAAGCGTTTGCTTCTGATATGAAAGATTCTGAAATTCAAGACAAAGTACGGCGAGATCTTGCGGAAGGACAGGTGCTTGGAGTGAGAGGCACACCAACATTCTTCTTGCAGGGCGTACGCATTCAAAACCCTCAAACATATGCTGAACTTGAACAACATATTCTTCGAGAACTCCAAAAAAACTAGAGGGGCAAGCATCACGCTCCTGGGACTGAGTTTTTTGGGCATTCTGGATGCTCTCTACCTTGCCGTTTCTCACTACAGGGGAGTCCCTGTCTCATGCGAGGTGCTTACGGGCTGTTCCACGGTGCTTTCCAGTGAGTATGCGGTTGTTTTGGGCGTTCCGCTGGCTGTTTTGGGGCTTGTTTACTACCTTGGTATCTTCCTATCTACGGCTCTTTTTCTTGATACCAAAAAGCAGATGTTTCTTGCTGTTGCTTTGGTTCTTCCATTCTTTGGTCTTTTGGCTTCTGCTTTCTTTATCACCCTTCAAGTCGCGGTTATTGAGGCTATCTGTTTTTACTGCCTTATCTCGGCTACCATTACACTTCTTATGGCTTGTGTTTCGACATATGTGATAATCACGGGGAAAAAGACTTCCATATGACCCAACCCATACTCATTACAAAGGCAACGGGAGAACAAGAACCCTTTTCTAGAGAAAAGCTGTTGTTTTCTTTGCAGAGATCCGGAGCAGGTTCTGGCGTATCAGAACGCGTAACGCAAGCTATTGAAGAAAAAATTACTCCGGGTATATCCACAAAACAGATATACAAAGAAGCTTTTCGCCTATTGAGAAAAGAACACGGGGGAAGCGCCGCTCGCTACAATCTTAAGAAGGCGCTCTTTCAACTTGGCCCTCAGGGATATCCCTTTGAACGTTATGTGGCAAGAATACTGGAATGGGGAGGGTACGCGGTCAAGGTGGGGCAAACGTTGCCCGGACGTTGCATTACTCACGAGGTTGATGTGGTGGCAGAAAAAGAAGACCTGTGGTATGTGGTGGAGTGTAAGTTTCATAACGAGCAATACTTAAAAACAAACGTACAAACCATTCTTGCCGCAAAGGCTCGCTTTGAAGATCTGCGAGAGACAAGAGAACAACGAGATACTTCATTCAAGAAGCTCTCTCAATCGTGGGTGGTAACAAACACCAAGTTTACTTCACAGGCAGAACAGTTTGGGCAGTGCGCACACATGGAACTTGTATCTTGGAACTATCCCAAAGGAGGGAGTTTGCGCGAACTGATTGATCGTTCCGGTTTGCACCCCGTTACGGCCCTCTCTACGCTTACTATTTTCCAGAAGGCCTACCTACTTAGCAAGGGGGCGGTGCTCTGTAGAGATCTAGAGAAACAACCAAGCCTTTTACAAGAAGTGGGGGTGACAGGCAAGAGACTTCAAAGAGTGTTGGATGAAGGAAAGGCGGTGTGCAATACATAACAAAAACTCCCCGATATCTCGGGGAGTTTTTGCGTAATACCTGATTCTTTTGAGTTACGCAACTCTTTGTTTGGGTGCAAAACTCTTTGTTCGGATATATTTTTGCCGCGGACCGTCATAAAATCCTGCTGGATTTTTGACTCGCTCTCGCGCCGTCGCGCTGCGAGGGCCGCTACAAAAACATATCCCTCACATAAGTTTTGTAATTCAAGTTTGTAACTCAAGGCTATTACTCAGTACTACCTTACGGCCTCTTTTAAGCCCTTTCCGGCCGAAAACTTGGGAACGGTTGCCGCGGCAATCTGAATGCGTTCGCCGGTCTTGGGATTTACTCCCTGGCGCGCCGCTCTATGAGAAACCTTAAATGTTCCAAATCCGGAAATAGTGAGAGAGTCCCCACTCTTTAATGTTGAGGTAACCGCGGAAACAAAGGAACTGAGCGCGCGCTCCGCCTGTGTTTTTGAGATTTCAGCCCCATCGGCTATTGCCTGAACCAGTGCGTCTTTATTCATAGTCGTAATGTTAGGATTCATTGAAACAGCCGACCTTTCTTTTTTCTTCCCTCCCAGTATACAGTATTTGGAATTGAAGGGCAATACCGTGCGTGTATTGACGGAAAATGCTTATTTGGTACCATGTAGGGGATCACGTTGCAGGGAGAATAAAGGTCACTTAGTTACATAATTCACTTTTCAACACCATATTATATGGAAGGATACTGCGTACGCTGTAAAGAAAAGAAAGAGATTGCCAACGAGAAAGAGGTTTCAATGAATGCCAAGGGGGGAAAGCAGAGAAAGGCTCTGACCGGAAACTGCCCCACATGTGAGACAAAGATGTTTCGTATTCTGGGAGCGGCAAAATAGTAGGACGACTATAATTTGTGCACTGTCCCAATTAGGGCATACCCTGATTGGGACAGTGTCTTTTCCTTGAATTACGAAACTCTGCGAGGAATATGTTTTTGTAGCGACCTTATACAAAGTTTTATATGAAGAACACATTTCTTTGGTTCTTTTTTCTCTTTCTTCTCTGGGGGAATTGGGTGGTTTGGGAGGAAATCGAGCAAGGAAGAGGAGCAAAAGTTGTTTTCTTTGATATTGGGCAGGGAGACGCGGTTTTTCTGCGTACGCGTCAAGGTCATCGTCTTCTTGTAGACGGAGGTCCCGATAAAACTTTAGAGAGTAAGCTCTTTAAGGAGCTTCCGTTTTGGAGCAGGCGCATTGACGCTGTTATTGCCACGCACCCTCACCAGGATCATATTGCGGGCCTCTTGCCTATATTAGAGAGCTTTGATGTTGCGTCTATTATATGGACAGGAGTCAAGTATGATTCTAGCGTGGCGCGAGCGTGGGAAGAGAAGATAAAAGAGAGGAAAAATGATGTGACTATTGCGGTGTTTTCTACGCGCGTTGTTATGGGGCGAGATATTCTTGATATTCTCCACCCATCTGAATCTCTGGAGGGGCAGGTTCCATCAAACGTAGACAACACATCTCTTGTTGCAAGGGCAAATCTTTTGGGAACAAAATTTCTGTTTACCGGGGATATGTTTAAAGACAAGGAGCAAGAGCTTGTGAGTCGGGGATTTGACCTTACCGCGGATATTTTACACGTGGGCCATCATGGGAGCAGAACCTCCACGGATCCTGTTTTTGTTCGGGCAGTTTCTCCCGCGGTTGCGGTTATTCAATCGGGAGAAGGAAACAAATTTGGACACCCGCACCAAGAAACCATTGCAACATTGCAAAGGTATGGTATAACCATATTGCGAACGGATCTTGAGGGGGATGTTGTGTTTCGTATAAAGAGATAAAACCAAATATCATGACTCACTTAAAGCACGAAAAGACACTTGTTTTGATTAAACCGGACGGCGTTCAGCGTTCTCTTATTGGAGAGATTATCAACAGATATGAGCGCGCGGGGCTAAAGCTTGTGGGACTTAAGATTCTTGTTCCCACATCTGATATGGTAGATCGTCACTACTCTCTGGACCCTTCTTGGAAGCAGTCGGTTGGGGAAAAGGCCATTGCCAGTTATGAGAAGAGGGGAATGGAACCTCCTTCTCGCGATCCTATCAAACTGGGAGATCGCGTATTGGATGGACTTAAAAAATATCTTGTGTGCGGTCCTGTGATTGCTATGGTGTGGCAAGGAGCTCACGCGGTGGAAGTTGTAAGGAAGATAACAGGAGGAACGGAACCTCGAACTTCTGACGTTGGAACCATCCGGGGAGATTTTGTTCTTGATTCATACCAAATGGCAGACACAGACGGCAGGGCGGTGCGCAATCTTATTCATGCTTCGGGGTCTGTGCAAGAAGCAACCCAGGAAATCCCTCTTTGGTTTAATGAAAATGAAATTCTCTCGTATCGATTGGTGCAAGAGCAGATTCTCTACGACGTAAACATAGACGGTATTCTGGAGTAGGAAGTTCACTTCACTTCGTAAAATGTAAAAACTAACTCTCGGTTAGTTTTTCACAACTAACCGAGAGTTAGTTTTTTGCTTATAACAAAAATATTCAAAGATATAGCAGTGTTATGCAAGAGGTGTGCCAAAAGCATGGTGTTCATTTTTTGAACATTATGGCCCTGAACAATGAGGATTTTGAAGACGGACTACACCCAAACGCGACGGGCCATCAAAAGATTTTTGAGCAAGTAAAAGATTTTCTAGAAGAGCAGAATTGGATATAGGCGAAAGCGCGAAACGTCAAGACAATGAGTATGGATACGCAATGCCCATTTTGCAAAATAGGTAGAGAGAAGCAGAGAATGCTCAAGGATGGCACAGGCATGTACGTTATATTGAGCAACCCAAGACTTAAGGGGGCGGGATTCGAACTCACATCGGATTGAGAAGCCCAAAAATGAGACGAGTTTGGCGGCGCGACGACGATGGAGTAGCCTGTGCTACTTCAAGGAGGAGCAACACCAAAATCGGCCATTTTTGGACTTCCCCCGCGGGGCGGGCGAATTTGACCCATCTTCTGTGTTGCTTGTCGCTCACGTACCTATGGGTACGCTGCGCTCCTCGCGCCTTGAATATGAATCAAATTCGCTCCGCTCAACCGATGTGAGTTCGAATCCCGCCCCCTTGCCCGGTCACTTACTGATAATCCCCAAACGGCATATTATAATGCTTGCCGAAATGACTTTAGAAGAACGAAAGGAGCTTCTGGAACTTCTTGTGGAATTTGAAGAAAAAATACTAAAATATGTTTCATCCGGATGTGATATTCGCCAGCACTACAAGCCCTATGTTCCCAATAGTAGAACAAGTGTTAAGCACTTTCATTTTCATCTTCAGCCAAGGGATTTAAATGATGAGACGCATAGGATAGTTGACCCCAACCAGAGATCTCTCTTTCAAGATCTTTCTCCAGAGGAGCAAGAAAAGCTAACCCTTCTTTTGAAGGATTGATCCTTTCCCTCATCCTAAGCCAGGCTTAGGAGATTTTGCTTAGAATTAGAATGGGTATTTTATATTTGCGTCAAATCTCAACCATGGTTGAAATTTGACGCAAAACGCTATCGTGTTATTTTTGAGTTATTTCAAGATTTGACACAGGAATAGGGAGTGGTACAATGGGGGTGTAGCAAAGATGTGATGAAGATGTGACAGTTTTTCTCTTCCCTCTCTATTTCCTATATACGTATTTAATAGGGAGCCGGACATGACGCATTTGCCGTGGTAAATGCCTGTGGCACCCACCTGAAACCATCGGGATCTATAGAGGGGGAGAAGAAAGGCTGGCACTCAATAAACCACCGCACCATCTTAGGTGCGGTTATTTGTTTGTATCGACAACGAATTTCTATCCTAATTTGCAGTTACTGCTCTGCATATGCGCGCTGCTTCTTCTGAGACGACGGGTCCATCATATTCTCCTCCATGGGCTGGTGATCCCGCATAACTGGGCTTTTTTTGGTCCAGATGGATATTTAAAACAGCTTCCTTATTGATTACTGATTTTACAAAAAGGTGAAACCTTGGATAGGGGGCTGAGACAAAACGACGAACATAGGAAAATTCTCCCGATCTTGGGTCTATTCCTTCTGGAGCGTACCCAGCTCTTCTGAGAATGGTTTGGAGAGGTTCTTGCGCAAGAGGAATGGTAATAATCATATATTGGAGTTTACCCCATAGGGCGTGGAACCCGCAAGTATATCAATTGAGCGAATCCGCACGCACCCATATTCAAGGCATGAGGAGTGATGTGTGCCAAGTGGCACATGAGCAACGAATAACGCAGAAGATGGAGTGTGCGGCTTCGCCCGAAGGGAAGCCCAATCATGGCTGATTTCCGCGTTACTCCTCCTTGAAGTAGCTATGGCTACTCCATCGTCGTCGTGCCTTGAAATCATCTCATGCTTGGGCTTCTCAATTGACATGCATGCGGGCTCCACGCCCTTACCAAACAATCTGCAAGGCAATGAGGCACAATATTTCTGAAAAAGAATTCTTTTGTTCATTTTACACTTTGCATTGTCATTTTGAGTTTTGATATTTGCATTTTGAATTTCTGCGAGGATTTGACTAGATGGGAAGGGAGACATAGAATAACGTCATGAAGATAGAACAACTCTGGAGTGTTGTAAGGGAAATTATTACAACACCTTTGTACCTTGTTATTATAAGCAGTGTGATTATCTCGTTTGCCGTGTTTCTATTTATGATTCCTGTTATACTTATTCCGGGAAATGACGTGGCTTTTCAGATGTCTTTGTATACATGGCAGCAGTACACGCTCATGAGTTCTCTTGCCATTTTGGTGGGATTAAACGCGGCGTTGCAAACATATGTTTTGCGACAAAATAGAAAGCGCGTGGTTTCTCGCGCTGCTGTGGAGACAATGGGTTCAGGGTTTTCGGGCATGTTTGCCGGTATCGTGGGAGTAACGGGTATTTCGTGTTCTGCCTGTCTTGTATCTTTATTTGCCCTGTTTGGCATGGGAACGGGAGGGGCTTACTTTATTCTTTCAAACCAGACACTATTTCTTTTTGCCTCTGTGGGGATTCTTGTCGCGATTCTGGCGGTGACACTATATCGCGCGGTATCCGGATGCCCACTGTGCGTAGAGGTGCAAGAAAATAAAAAGGTCGGTAGCTAGTTTCATAACTATGTAGCATATATGGTAACAACAGTTATAAAGCGAGACGGAGAAACAGTGCCCTACGATACAGAGAAGGTACGTGGATCCATTCGTGCCGCTTGCGAAGACTCGGGCGTTGAAGAAGAAAAAACAGGAGATGTAGTAGAAAAGGTGGCTTCTTCTCTTGAGGAGGAGCTCAAGGGGCAAGAGACCGTACAAACGCAAGATATTCGGGACAGAGTGCTTGATCTTTTAGAAGCAGAAGAGCCGGAAGCCGCTCAAGCTTGGCGCGCGTACGAAGAGGGCAAAGAGAAAGCGTAAATAAAAGTTGGCGTATGAGTAAAATGTTTATTGTTGGTATTAGCTAGTGTTCTTGAACACAGCGCCCCCAAAAACGGGGGCGCTTTGTTTTTTATTGGAAATCTTTCTGAAATCAGGTATTATAGAATAAGGTCGGGAGATAGAGATAATACAATAACAAAACAGAATATGATTGCATCAGCCGTTGGGTTAAGCGAGATAGAAGATTCCCGCAAGGCGGGAGAAGAAGCCGCGGGGAAGGCGATACGTTCTTTAAAGAATCAGGCAAATCTTATTATAGTTTTTGCATCCTCTCGGCACAATCAAGAAGAAGTGATTGCCGGAATCAACGCGGTTTCTGGAGATGCGGAAGTAGTGGGGTGCAGTGACGCGGGACAGATTACCGGGAACGAAAAGAGCGTATCTAAAGGAGGAGTTGTTGCCATGGCCCTTCACCTTGGAGATGTAAAATTGGTTACCGCAGAAGCAAAAGGAGCGCGGGAGGACTCGCACGCGGCGGGAAAAAGTCTTGCAGAAAGCATTATAGAAAAAAATGGAGAAAAGCCTTCTCTTCTTGTTATCTTTATTGAGGGGCTTGCAGAAAATGGAGCCGCGGTTGTAAGAGGAATCCAAGAGGTTCTGGGAGAAAACTTTCCCATTATGGGAGGATCGGCGGGGGATGACTTTAGATTTGAAAAAACCCACCAGTACCATCAGGGAAAGGTGCTTACGGGATCTGTTGTGGGTATTGCTCTTACCGGTGAGTTTTCTTTTGGTATGGGAGTAAAGCATGGGTGGGAGCCAATAGGGCTTCCCATGACGGTGACCAAAGCCAAGGGAGCAGTACTGCAAGAGGTTGATGGTAAGCCTGCTCTCTCCATATATCAGGACTACTTTGGAAAACGATCGGAAGAGTTAATAAAAGAGCCCTTGGCCAAAATGGCCTACACGTATCCTCTTGGCATGGCCGTAGACGGAAACGAGGAGCTTTTGATTCGTGACGTTGTTATTGCGAATGAGGCAGGAGAAATAACCGCGGCGGCGGAGATTCCCGAAGGGTCTCAGGTGCGCCTTATGATTGGAGATAGAGAGAAGGCGATTGCGGCGGCCGCAATAGCGGCGGAAAATGCCATGCAAGGTATTAAGGGAAACGTAAAAGCGGCGATTATGTTTAACTGCATTGCTCGAAACAAACTCCTTGGCGTGGAATGCGGAACGGAAATTAACGCGGTGCGAGAAGTGATTGGCAAAGATGTTCCCATGATTGGATTCTATACCTATGGAGAGGTGGGACCTTTCCAAAAGGGAGAGAAATCCGTATTTCATAACGAGACAATGAACCTACTCCTTCTTGGTGAATAGTATGCCGCCAAAAGAGAACAAAGAGGTAAAGGCACGACTAGAAGAGCTTGACCGCATTACAAAAATGCTGGTGAAGCGTGATTTTGAGCTTATGAGAGAGCGAGAGAGGCGGGAAATGGAACTCTCTGAACTTATAAAGGCAAAAGAACAGCTTGAAGATCAAAACATAGAGCTGAATAAGATGAATCATCTGATGATCGGGAGAGAAAACCGCATGGTTGAACTTAAGGAAGAAGTGAACACATTGCGAGAAGAAAATGAAAGATTAAGAAAGCTCAAGTAGAGAGATGCCCGTCTTTGGCAAACGCCTCCCCAAGTAAGGGAGGCGTTTTTGTGTCAGGCCAGGTGGAATCGAACCACCGCTACAGGCACCCCATGCCCGCGGACTACCACTATCCTATGGCCTGAACAAACCTTCTGTTGTGTGGCTATTTTTTGCCGAACGACTTGATGCACTTGGCGCATGCGCGAATACGAGACTTTGTGGGAAGTCCCGCTTGTTTTGTTACTTCGGAAGGAAGCGTAAGCCACTGAAGATTGGGCTTTTGCTTGCGTTGTGCGGTGGGATTGTACTGGCTGATTGTTTTTACGCGTCTCCAGACGTGTACCCCGCTTTTTTCACATAGTGGACATTGTCTTGCCATAATAGTTTATGAAATAAGTTGCTTATGGAATAAACAGAACTTTATCATTATGAGGGGTAGTATACCTGATTTCTAAAAAAATGCAATATGAGGGTCGACATATGAAGGGGGGAGTGATATACTACAAGCCATAGTCATGACTATAACCATTAACTTTTGATTTGTAACGGGGGAACATGAATCTTAGATTTCTCAAATTTTCAGAAACAGAACTCATTGATCTTCTCTGGGCATGGGCAGCGCTAAGCTTTGCTTTTGCTGTGTTTCTGGGGGGTGGTATAGATGGGTTTAGGGAAGGTTTTTTTGTAAGATTTATCCTTGCGGGTGTCACGGTGGGAGTGGCGTTCCTTTTCCACGAGATTGCCCATAAAGTGGTTGCTCAACGGTATGGGCATTGGGCGGAGTTTCAAAAGTTTGATTGGGGTCTTGTGTTTGCCGTTGGTATGTCTTTTTTTGGCTTTATTTTTGCGGCACCCGGAGCCGTTATGATTCGGGGCATGGTGTCTGGTGAGCAAAACGGTAAGATCTCTATTGCGGGCCCCATTACCAACATTGTCATAGCGAGCATATTTTTTGTCTTGGGAATTGCTTTAACTCAAATACTGGGAGAATTGCCATCCCTTTTGAACCAAATTATTTTCTACGGCTTTTTTATTAACGCCTGGCTTGCATTGTTTAACATGATACCTTTTGGCCCGCTTGATGGGGCAAAGGTTATGGCGTGGTCTCTTCCCGCCTGGCTAACGGTGGGGGGTATTGCGGCCTTTTTGGTGTTCTTTGTTGCTTAGATAATTGACAATCTCCGCATTGTTTGCTACATTTCTTTTGTTCTATGCCAACTATTCATCAACTTGTAAAAAAGGGGAGATCAACAACAAAAAATCGGGGAAAGAGCCCCGCTCTTCAGTTTGGAT
>JAUYLB010000023.1 GCA_030699785.1 bacterium | reverse complement strand
AATCCAACATTTTTGTTTACTATTTCTGTTCTGCCATCTTGCCTTGCGGCAACCTGATAATCTTCTCTTGCGCTCCATTTTGTGTACAAATCTTCTCTATCTTGAAAAGCAGGCAAATCACGCAATATATAAACTGCCACTATCAGAAAAATAAAAAGAAGCGCAACACCACCCACCACATACAGTATTTTTCTTACCATATTTTTCTTACCATAATAGCCCAGTCTACCCCCCACCAACTTTCATTGTCAAGAGACTCCACATAAACACAGCATAGAAATAGTCAAATCCATACATCTCATTTTGCAACAATACTCCCATACTATGTAGTATGGGAGTATTGTTGCATTTTATTTCTTAATTGTTTTGCTTCTTTTCTTACTACTACTAAGGGCTGTCGCGATGCGTTTATGAAGTTCCGATTTTTCATCCATCTCCTCTAGCATGGAACGCAAATGGTCTTTCTGCCGTTTATTAGAAGAGGCCACAATCTCTTCCAAAAGAAGTTGGGGCCAAAACATAATAGGGTATCTTCTTTTCATTTTGCTCCATTCATCAAATTTGCGTCTTTGTTCCGGTTCTTGGCCACGTTTTTTCTTGATGCGGTCTACCATAACGCGATATCCGCTTCCGGACTGCTGGAGCCACCCACCAACCCGCGCGATAGTGCTATGCCCCACACTTAATTGATGTTCGATCTCTATATAGGTGCGTCCATCAATGAGAAGTTCGGCCACTTTTACGCGCTTGGCCAGCATCTCCGTTTCTTGCTCCGATAACAGATCTCGCACAAAATCCATAGCTTCTTGCGTGTCATGTATTTCAGAAAGCGCTACAATAAATTCATAAAGAATCTGCTCGCGCTCTCCCTTTGGAAGTTTTTGTTGTTTGGAGAATTTTGCCATACGCCCATTTTACCCCACATTTCATTTTGCAACAATACTCCCATACTATGTAGTATGGGAGTATTGTTGCAAAACGGGATACCCCCCGATTCGATTGGGGGATCAACCAAAACTTAATCGGATTAAACTTGATCCGATTAAGTTTAATCGGATCAAGGTGTGGTCAAGGTGTGGAAAACTGGGGATTGACAGAAAATAAGAAGCAGTATACATTAGAGGCACAAAGGAGAAAGGAGGGCGAATCGATGAACACGAGGTGGATGGGACTCAAAACCCCTAACCCACGTCGATAGTTGATTGACCGCTCGCCGAAAGAGAAGGAATGAGAGTGGGGGGCTACGTCACAAAACAGTACCGCTTGGTACGCCCGCGTACGACCTTGCCCACTCTCATTTCCCCCATACAATCAAGTTTGCCTAGAACAAGACAAGACGAGCAGATTATCTGCTCGTCTTGTTTTTGGTAAGTATTGGGGCGAAACAAGAAATGAAGATTAGGATCTCTATAAAAACTTGATCCGATCAAGTTTAATCCGATTAAGGATTTTAAGGATTAAGAGAGGTTAGGCGCGGGCTGTTTTGCCTGTTTGGCATTTCCAAACGAAGGCAAAATGGCAATTTCTCCTTTTTGCTCGTCTATCATTACTTTTTCTCCCGCGGAAATCTCTCCCGAGATAATTTTTAGGGAGAGAGGATTTAGTAAGAGGCGCTGGATAACACGGCGAAGGGGGCGGGCTCCAAGATTTGGGTCGAATCCACGCTCGGCAAGGAGTTTCTTTGCCTTTTCTGTTACCTGCACAGAAACACCCTTCTTGAGTAGGCGATCGGTCACTCTGGTAAGCTCCAGATCCACTATGCTCTTTATTTCTTCTTTGCCCAGGTAGTTAAAGATAACAATCTCGTCTATGCGGTTAATAAACTCGGGACGGAACTGTTCTTTTAAGGCCGTCATAACACGATCGGTCACCGCCTCTTTCTTTTGATCTTTCTCTTCTCCCAAGAAGCCAAGCGGTTGCATTTCGGCTATATACTGGGAGCCAACATTTGAGGTCATGATAATGATGGTGTTTTTAAAAGAAACCGCGCGACCCTTGGCGTCTGTGAGGCGTCCGTCTTCCAGTATTTGCAGAAGAATATTAAACACCTCGGGATGCGCTTTTTCAATCTCGTCTAGCAGAACCACGCTATAGGGACGTCGTCTTATCTTTTCGGTAAACTGGCCTCCTTCTTCGTACCCAACGTAGCCAGGGGGAGAACCAATCATCTTAGAAACCGTATGCCGCTCCATATATTCGGACATATCCAAACGGATAAGCGCGTTCTCGTCGTTAAAGAGAAAGCTTGCCAGGGCCTTTGCGGTTTCTGTTTTACCTACTCCCGTGGGACCCAAGAAAAGAAAACCCCCTAGAGGACGATTTTCCTCTGACAATCCGGCACGATTTCTGCGAATAGCGTCTGAAGTTGCCTGGATTGCTTCTTGCTGTCCAATAATTCTCTTGCCCAGATGCTCTTCCATGCGTTCTAGCTTGCGAGCTTCTTCTTCTATAAGGCGGGTTGCGGGAATGCCTGTCCACCGCGAAACCACCTTGGCAACATCTTCTTCTGTTACCTCTTCTCGCAAAATGGGACTTGTTTTTTGAAAACGCACAAGACGCTTTTCTTCTGACTTGAGATTTTTGAGAAGGTTGGGAAGCTCACTGTACTTAAGTTCTGCTACTTTCTGAAGATTGCCCAAGGTCTGCTCTCTCTCAATCTGAAAACGCATGGCCTCGATTTCTTTTTTGAGCTTTCCAATGCTTTCTACCAGCTGGGATTCTGACTTCCATCGCGCCTCCAAGGATTTGACCTTTTCTTGAAGGTCGGCAACTTGGCGCACCATACTTTTTTTCTTTTTTTCCACCCCCGTCTCATTTTTGAGAGCTTCTTGTTCAATCTCAATTTTCTGAAGCTCTCTTCTTGCGGTTTCTAAGTTTGCGGGTTCGGATTCCATATCCAAACGCAGAGAAGACATGGCTTCGTCCATAAGGTCTACGGCCTTGTCGGGCAAGAAGCGGTCTGCAATGTAGCGAGCGGCAAGGTTTGCCGCGGCCACCAAAGCCGAGTCCTTGATCTTTACTCCATGGTGCAGTTCGTATTTTTCTTTGATGCCACGCAAAATAGTTACGGCATCTTCGATAGAAGGCTCTGCCACAAAAATGGGTTGGAATCTGCGTTCCAGCGCGGGATCTTTTTCAATGTATTTTTGGTACTCTTTGAGGGTGGTTGCTCCAATGGCGCGCAACTCTCCACGAGCAAGGGCTGGCTTGAGAAGATTAGAAGCGTCTATAGCTCCCTCTGCCGCTCCCGCTCCCACCAGTGTGTGCAGTTCGTCTATAAAGAGAAGGTACTTTCCTCCCACGCGCTCTAGCTCTTTGAGTAGGGCTTTGATGCGATCTTCAAACTCTCCACGGTATTTGGTTCCCGCCACTAAAGATCCTAGGTCCAGGGCAATAATTTCTTTGTCTCTTAAGCTACTTGGAGTTTCTCCCTTCATAATGCGCTGGGCCAAACCTTCTACAACCGCCGTTTTTCCAACACCGGCTTCCCCAATAAGAACGGGGTTGTTTTTGGTGCGACGCGAAAGCACCTGCATTAAGCGGCGAATTTCGTTTTCTCGCCCAATCACCGGATCTAGTTTGCCATCTCTGGCAAGTCGAGTAAGGTTGCGCGAATACTTTTCAATAACCTGGTATTTTGACTCGGGAGTGGGGTCGGTAATGCGAGTTCCCCCACGAATGCCCGCCAGAACCTTGAGCGCCGTGTCGTAATCCAGTCTGCCGTATTCCATGGTAGCGGCCTCCCCCCCTCCTTCACCTTGAATAAAGTTTGTTCTCTCCAGCACCTCGAGCGCCTTTGTACTTGGAGTATCTAAAAGTCCCAGAAAAAGATGTTCTACAGAAATATATTCGTCTCCCATAGAACCTGCTTCTTGGCGAGCCCGCTCTAGAACCTTTGCCAAGTCCTGTGTGAGATAGAGCTGTCCAAATGTGCCGGGCGTGGGAGAAACCGGAAGCCGATCCACCTGGATCATGGCCTTTCTTTTGAGCGAATCAATATCCACTCCAACTTTATAGAGCAATGTTAAAACAACGCTCTCTTCTTGCCCCAGAAGAGCAGAAAGAAGGTGAAGCGCGTCAACCTGCTGTTGTCCTCGTTCTTGCGCTATTTGCTGGGCGCGCAGCATTGCTTCTTGCGCCTTGTTGGTGAAATTTCCTCCTTGTATCATAGTAGATATTTTAAATTACAAAACTCTGCGAGGAATATGTTTTTGAAGCGGCCCTCGGAGTGCGACGGCGCGAGAGTGAGTCAAAAATCCAGCAGGATTTTATGACGGTCGCAGAAAAAATATATCCGAGCAAAGAGTTTTGTGCTTCAAAGCATAACACAAATATGGGGGGTTAGTCAAAAATTACCCCTCAAATTCCCCCAAAATCACCGGCAGAGAAAGAATGTCTTCTCCTCTCTTGATCTTCACTACAACACGATCTCCCGGCCGGTACTGCCGAATAACAGATGCAAGAGAACGATTGGGACCAATCTCTACTCCCGCAATTCCCAAAATAACATCCCCACGCAGAATACCTGCTTCTTGAGCGGAAGAATCCGCCACCACGCTCTCTACAATATATGTTTGCGGATCATATCTTACTCCCAAGAACGGATAAACAATTTTGCCGTCTGCAATAACCTGTTCAATACTTCGCTTCACATTGTTGATAGGAACGGCAAAGCTAATGTTTTGAGCACCCACTACGGTAGCTGAATTAATACCAATCACCTCTCCAAAACGATTGAGAAGAGGACCTCCCGAGTTGCCTTGGTTGATTGCGGCATCTGTTTGAATAACATCCTCCATAACCTGCACCATACCCCCTCCGGCAGCAGAGATGGTGCGCCCAAGGCCCGAAATTATTCCAACAGAAACCGTGTTTCGAAACTCTCCCAGCGCATTTCCAATGGCAATCACGCTCTGCCCAATACGCGCGTCATCTGAATTCCCAAGAGTAAGAAATGGAAAAGAAATGTTGCTTACCTCTCCGTCTTCTTCTATAGCAAGATCCTGTTGTACTTTAAGGAGGGCCAGATCTTGGGCGGGATCCCGAGCAACAACCTGCACCGGATATCTGCCTCCGTCTGTGGTAAAAATTGTGTATTCCGCTTTTTCGTCTTGCACCACGTGCCTGTTTGTAACAACCATACCGTCTGAAGTAATAAAGAAACCACTGCCCCACCCAATCTCCCTTCTCTCTATTCGTTGCTCTTGCGGAAACAAAAAATCAAAGAAAGGATCCGAAAACATGTCGGATCGAAATCGTTCAACAACCTGAACATCTCGAGTTGCCACAATACTCACCACCGCGGGAGAGACCCGTTCTACTACCCCTACAACCTGTTCTTGCTCTTGCGCGGGTTCAGCCGGCTGATCCTGCTTTGACTCTGTTATACTTGCGAGAAGGTTTGTAAAGCTACCTTCCCCCGACATAACGCTTATGGCAATAACGCCCCCCAGAAATCCAAAAACAAGAGAGAGAAACAGTATACCGGCTCCGTCAAAAAACTTCTTTTCGCGGGGAGCTTGTGGATTGTCTTGTGGTTGTGGATTGGTATGAAAAAATATGTTCATGATTGAGATAGAATAGAGACCGCTCTTGCTATTTCTTTGATGGCAGTATCAACTTCTAGAGGGGTGGTATACTTTCCAAGCGTTATCCGAATTCCCTCTTTTGCCTCTTGCCCTTTCACTCCCAACGCTTCTAATACGTGAGGGGATCCTTGTGTTTGTTCAGAACACGCCGATCCCGTGGAAACAGCAACGCCTCGTCGGTCTAGCGCCAACACCAGGTCGGCCCCAAGTATGCCAGGAAAGCGAATATACGCGTTATTCTCTGCCCTCTGCTCTAAAGAACCAACAAGCACACTTCCGGGAACAGTTCGCAGAACGCCCCGAAGCAGGCGATCCCTTCCCTGCCGTATCCTAATGTTCATGACTTTGCGTTCGGGGGATCCAATCTTTTCAAGCGCCTTTCCAAGTCCAACAATGCCAGGAACGTTCTCGGTGCCCGATCTGATTCCCCGCTCCTGTCCTCCTCCCCGTTGGAAAGGAGAGAGCATGATACCATTTTTTACAAACAGCGCGCCCACACCCTTGGGACCATATATTTTATGCGCGCTAAGTGTAAGAAGGTCTGCTTTAAGCTCTTGAATATTGCAATCTCGGTAGTGAGCGGCTTGCACGGCATCTGTATGAAAAAGAATCTTCTCTCCCCATTTGTTTTTCTTTTTAAAAAGATAGCCCCCAATGGCATCAACCGGTTGAACCACTCCAAGAACACTATTTACATAACAAACAGAAACAAGCACCGTCTCGTCTTGCAGAGCATTTTCAACGTCTTTTATGTTGACAATTCCGTCTTTAGAAACGGGAAGCTCCGTTACGCTTGCCTCTCCTCTTTCTTGAAGAAGATTACACACGCCCCGCACCGACTCATGCTCTATGCTGGAAATGACAATATGTGGCTTGCCTTTTTTTCTCTTTTGCCGAACCACTCCCTGCACGGCAAGGGTATTGGACTCGGTTGCTCCGCTTGTAAATACTATTTCTTGGGGAGAGGCGTGAAGAAATAAGGCAACCTTGCTCCTTGCCTCCTCTATTGCGGCTCTGGTCTTTTGCCCAAACGAATGCATGGACGAGGGGTTCCCGTACACCGACTTTATATATGGCGCCACCTCCCGAAACACCGCGGGGTCTACGGGGGTTGAAGACGCATAATCAAGAAAAATGCGCTTCTTCATGTACCTCTATTCTATCAAAAAATGGTGTTTTGGCAACCTCTACCCCACGGTAATGCAAGATGATAAATTTCAAATTCAAAAACAATTAAATTGACATAGTATAGATAGCCATGTTATGGATTTTATATTCGGGATAGGAAGGATGAGGAGGATGAATGTGAGACCGCAGGAGATGAAGAAATTGGCCGACTTGTTCCATCATGACCTCTCTGGCTGGGTGATAGCCAGAGGCTATGGTCTGGGACTCAGGAATGGATCCATGGGGATGTTCTCTGCTATCACAAATGATGGAAGAGAGATTATTACACCAGACAAAGACGCAATTAAGGTGCTCTCGGAGAAGCTTCTGCCACGTGTGGCGGAGGTGACCAGTTCCATATATCTGGTATGCATGGAGACCGGGGAGGCATTCATACTTCATTATCTCCTTGGAGGTGAGGCTGAGCCGTTCCAAATTTTCTCGGGAGAGACCATCAAGAAGTTGGACTCGGTGTATTGGAAGTAGTCCAAAACGCACAAGCCGGACTTCATCCGGCTTCAAACGAGGTGACTTCGTCTGACTCAAGGCCCTGTGGGTTTTACTCACTCGGCCTTTTCTTTTCCAAAGAACTATTTTGGCGAAAAGGGACGTGGGCAACAAGTTTAATCCTTATTCTTGGCCTAACTAATACATTGCTATCTTCGTTCTACCTATTAATAGACTACCTACTACAAGATTTTATAGACGTTTATTGCGTGCTCGCAATTTGATATACTCGTCCCTACTCATATATGACTTAGTATCCGCTTTGTCCGTAAACACAGTGCTCTGTGTGTTGACTACCAAAATACGCGTGAATGGAATTGGTCTGCTCTTTTGCTCAAAAAGAGAGCAAGCCCTATTAACACCACAGAGAATACAAGGGCAAGTACGCTTGCTGTTATGCCTTGCACGGTCAGCCCCGGGACAAGAGAGGCAACACTTGCGATTTGATAAACAAGAGAGAGAAAGAAGATAAGAGGCAGAGAGAGAACGCTTGCAAAAACTCCCCAAAGAGATCCAAGAAGCAAAAACACCAAACCAATACCCAGAACAAACGGGAGCAGAGGAACTGCCACAATATTTGCAAGAACGGCGCTCAAAGATAGAAAAGAGAAGTGGTACAGAGAAAGAGGAGCTGTAGAAATATACGCCGCCAAAGATACAGCGGAGACTTCTTTAACAAATACCGGAAGGGATAGCGTTTCTAAAAAACGCAAGAAGAACGGAGAGAATATAAGAATTCCCGCCACCGCCACAAACGAGAGTTGAAACCCAATGTCTCTTGTTAAAAGCAAGGGATTAAACGCAAGCATAAGAGCCCCCGCAAACACAAGAAATCTCCAAGAAGCCGAGGGTCTGCCCAAAATCTTTCCACCCAGAACGGATCCTCCCATAATACCTGCTCTTATGGCAGAAGCGGGAGCACCTGCCGTGAGAACAAAGAGAATGATAAACAGAAGGGAAAGGAGAGTGGCGTGCTGCCTCCAGAACCCCAGAAACAAAAAGAGTGCAAGCACTCCCCCCGAAAGCATGGCAACATGCAAGCCCGAAATTGCCGTCATATGTCTCATGCCAGACCGGACTAATGTGTCTTTTAGGTCGTCTCCCATTCTCCTGCTGTCTCCCAGCAACATTGCCCCCAACAGTTCAGAGAAGGGCGGGGGCAGACGAGAAAGTGTTTCTCTCATCTTTTCTTTCCACCGCAGAAGACCGGCAACAAACACATCAAAAATCCCGTTCTGCCTGCCGTCCCATACAGAAGAAATATCGGACTTCCATATGGCGGCGTGGATTCCATCTTTTGCCAAAAATGCCTTGTAGTCAAACGTATCAAACACTGGAGGCTCTTGCAAAACACCTGTTACGCGCACCCTCTCCCCATACAAGACTTGAGAAAACAGAGGAGAAAAAACCAATATCCTTGAAGAAGAATTCCCGTCTGGAAGAATAACAAGAGAAAGAGAAAGCCCACGAGGCTCGGGTTCTCTTACAACTTTTCCCGTAAATGTCACTTCTGTTCCAAACAAATGATCCAGCCCATGATTTGTCTGGTGTGACAGAGCTCTTTCGTATGACACAACTCCCAAAGAAAGCGCAACGCCCCATATCCCAAACCAGAGAAGCTCTTTTCTCCAAGCGCTAGAAAACATGAGCAGAAGAGAAACCCAAAGAACAAACACCCAAGAAATAGGAAGTATTCCGCGCAGTGCTATGCCACACACAAAAACAAGGGCCACCAATAGGCAACCCCGAGAAGTTGGAATCTCTTTCATGTATGGGAATAATAATTTCCTTTGTCTGTTGTGTTGCAAAACTCGAGTGAGGGATATGTTTTTGTAGCGGCTCTCGGAAGCGCGACGGCGCGAGAGCGAGTCAAAAATCCAGCAGGATCGGGGCGCAAAGCACACACAAACATTAGTTTAGCGGAGCCTCTTTTATCCATCTTCAAGGCGCGAGGAGTAATGTGTGCCAAATGGCACATGAGCGACAAGCAACGCAGAAGATGGGTAAAAGAGGCCCGCCCTTTGGGAAGCTACTGCGTGACTGATTTCTGCGTTGCTCCTCCTTGAAGTAGCTCTGGCTACTCCATCGTCGTCGCGCCTTGAAATCATATCACGCAGCAGCTTCTAAATCTTATGTTTGTATGTGCTTTGCGCCCCCATGACGGTCCGCGAAAAAAATATATTCGAACAGAGGGTTTTGCAGCCCGCGATTAGGAAGAAAAACCTGTTGCAATAACCGTGACCCGGACTTCTCCAGCCTTGAGAGACGGATCATAAACCGCTCCAAATATAATTTTTGCTTGCGAGGCAACGCTCTCTTGCACCTTGCGCGCCGCGTCGGTGATTTCTCCCAACCCAAGATCTTGAGGACCCGCAACGTTAAACAAGATTCCTTTTGCTCCCTTTACGGACACATCCAGCAGAGGAGAATGTAGCGCCATATCAAACGCCGTCTCTACACGCTTCTCTCCTTTTGCCACGCCCATGCCAAATATGGCCTGTCCCGCGTTTTTCATAATGCTCCGCACATCCGCAAAGTCTACGTTGATAAGTCCGGGAACAACAATAAGATCGGAGATTCCCTGCACCGCCTGGCGAAGAACTTCGTCGGCTCTCCAAAACGCGTCTAATACGGTTGTCTCCTCGTCTACCAGTTTAAGTACTTGATCGTTGGGAATGATAAGCAAAGTATCTACGTGTTCTTCCAGCTCTTGAAGCGCTCGCGACGCCAGGCGAGACCGAAAACTCCCCTCAAACGCGAAGGGCTTTGTAACAACGGCAATGGTCAAGATCCCTTGCGACTTGGCAAGCTTGGCAATAACGGGAGTTGCTCCTCCTCCGGTGCCCCCTCCCATGCCCGCGGCCAAAAACACCATGTCTGTGCCCTGCAAGATTTCGGTCATTTCTCCCACGCTCTCTTCTGCGGCTTTCTTGCCCATATCCGGATTCATACCGGCCCCCAACCCTCCCGTGCTTACTTTGCCAATGTGCACTTTCTTGTGCGCCCGAATCTTTTTAAGATCTTGCGCGTCAGTATTTACAGCCACCAACTCAATACCTTTAATCTTGCACTGAAACATACGGTCAATCGCATTGCCTCCGGCGCCTCCAATGCCAATTACCTTAATGGTTGTTGCAGGATATGATTTGATTGCCATATTTAGGGGATAAACACACGCAACAGCTTTTTTATCTTCTCTCCTATTCCACCTGTTTGTTTTCGCTTGCTTGGTTCTTGCGAAGATGCTCCCGAAACAACAAGCCCCAGAGCTCCCATGCAGGCCTGATCCGCAATGGATGTCACCATGCCATGGGGAACACCCAGCTTTACAGAAAGCTTAAGTTCTTTTTTGGCAATATCGCTGATTCGGAGCAAATTTGCTCCCCCTCCCACCAGCACCACCCCACCTGGAAGTTGTCCTTGTCGGGATATTCCTTTGAGCTCTTTTGAAACAAGTTGAAATATTTCTTTCACTCTTGCTTCAATGATATGCACCAGAAATTTTTGTGTGAATGAGAGAATCTCTCCTTCTGCAATTTCTATCTTCTCCATCTTTTTTCCCTTGCTTGCCACGCAAGATCCCATTTCTATCTTTACACGCTCGGCAATCTCATGTTCTGTGCGCAAACCAATGGCAATGTCGTGCGTGATGTTTTCAGATCCAATAGGAAGAACAGCAGCATGAATAATACTACCCTCTTCAAATACCGAGAGGCTTGTGGTACCCGCCCCCAAATCAATAAGAGCAACCCCAAGCTCCTTCTGCCTAGGCGTAAGAACGGCCGCTGAAGCCATGAGAGAAGAAGGAACCATATCCAAAATATCCAGTCCCCCTCCCAACACGGCTTCTTGCACACTTTTGATATGTGGAGAAAACGCGCATACAACAAGCACATCAACCTCTAAACGAACTCCCTTCATGCCAATAGGATCTTTAATGCCACCTTCTCCGTCTACGATATATTGCTGGGGAATCACATCAACAATCTCTTTGTTTGGAGGAAGAGAAAAAGCCTGCGCCGCTTGCAGGACTCTTTCTATGTCTTCTTGGGAAACAAGGCTGTCTGCTCGAGAAACAGCAACCACCCCGTGAGAGGTAATAACCGATACCCTACTGCCCCCTAGATTAATCACGGCCTCTTCAATGGGGTGTCCACACGCCTGCTCTCCTTTTTGCTTAATGTGAGCAATACGCTTTACAACCTCGTCAATGTTGGCAACCGCCCCCTTTCTCATTCCGGCAGAAGGTTCCTGCAAACAGGTAATGATTTCCAACTGCCCTTCCTCTTGCTGTCTTGCAAGCGCGAGCTTTATGGTATGAGACCCAATATCTAACCCAGCGATAATATACTGATGATTCATACAAAAAAAGACATATAGTATTCTTCTTTCTTTTCCATGAGTTTGGCGTTTGCCATACTTTCTTCATGATCATACCCCAATAAATGAAGAATGCCATGAACAAGCATGCGTGTCATCTCGTGTTCTGTCACTATACCACATTCTTTGGCAGACTTCCTAATAACGCTCGGACAGAGAAGTACCTCTCCTAATCCGTCAACTCCGGGAAAGGAAAGAACGTTTGCCGCGTATTCCTTGTCTCTATACATCTTGTTTAGTCGCTTCATTTCAGTTTCCCCCAGAAGGGCAACAGAAACGTGCTCATCTGGTCTGTTTTCTTTTAAGAGAACAAACTCTCCCGCTTTTCTTAAACGGGTCTTGTTTACAGCAGACTTTGTGCGGTTCTGAATTTCAATCACAGCTCATATTGTGCAAGAAAAAAGAAAAGATGTAAAGTGAGGTTATGAATAGGCCCATTCTTCAAGCTCTTGCGCTTGCGGGGCTCCTTGCGATTGTTGTAGTAATTGAGGGATTTTTCTTACCGCCTCGAATTCCCGTTCTGCACGATCAGTCCGTGCCCGCAAGAGAAAAAGTATACACTCTTTTCTTTGTTGGAGACATCATGTTGGATCGAGGTGTTGCATATATGGTTAAAACAAAAGGAAGTGAGGATTGGAGGTTCCCATTCCTTCATATTGCAGACACCCTAGATACGGCAGACTTTTTGTTTGGCAATCTAGAAAGCGTTGTTTCAGACAGAGGGCGCGATGTGGGAGGACCCTATTCCTTTCGGGCCAGTCCATCTTCTCTTGAAGCTCTGACATACGCGGGGTTTGATGTGATGTCGGTTGCCAATAATCACAGCTTGGATTACGCCGTAGAAGCTCTACTAGATTCCATTTACCGTCTTGAAGGCGTAGGTATTCTAACCGCTGGCGGAGGATCCACCAGAAAAGAAGCTCATGCTCCCACTCTTGTTGCGCTAGGAGAAGACACAACCATTGGGATTCTCGCGTATACCACTGTTGGCTCCCCCTTGTGGCAGGCAAGAGAAACAAGTCCGGGTATTGCGTATATAAACACAGACCGCCTTCATATACTTAAAGAAGATATTGCGGCAGCAAAAAAGCTTGCCGATATTATTATTGTCTCGTTTCACTTTGGAGAAGAGTACCAGCCAGCACCCAACCCAACCCAGCGTCTTATTGGAGAAACCGCCATTACAGCTGGCGCAACACTGGTGGTGGGGCACCATCCGCATGTTCTGCAACCCCTAGAACAATACAAAGATGGGTGGATCGCCTGGAGCCTGGGAAATTTTCTTTTTGACCAGTACTTCTCTCAAGAAACCATGCGGGGAGCCATATGGCGCGTAGAAATTCAAGATAACAAGGTAATGACAAGCAAACTTATACCAACCCTGCAAAATAATACCTACCAGGTACTGCTTGATTCAGAAGAATAATTTTTTGAGTCAAATCACCCTACCAACATGGGAGAGATGCGGGCTCTGCAGAAAGCTCTTTTGATCCTTGTTCGGATGAGGCAAAATACATTTGTTTTTTAGATTCAAGTTTGGCGTACACGCAGTACCTCTGGTCATCTCCCGTATTGTCTACCCAGCAGTATTCTCCACCACAAGATCCATTACTCTTGGGGTCTGTGGGAAAAATTATTAAAGAATCTTCAAGAGCGGTTTTTATGGCATTTGGCACAGCTCCCTCAAAAACTGGAACCGCCTGCGGATACGCGCCATTCATTATGCTGTAGATTTCCATGCTTATTCCAACATCGCGAATATCAGCTTGTCTTTTGGTGTCTCGCGCTTGGTCTTGGACACCTCCTACGCTCGTTATTATGATGGCAGGAAGAACCGTAGCCGTCACAAAAAGAATACCTCCAATAATCGCGAAGATCTTTATAAACTTTCTTGCTCGCAAGAAAAGCGGAGTGTCCTGTTCTTCTGTGGCGCGAGCATTCTTGAGGTCTTCAAATAGATGCGCAATGAAAAGTGCAGAAATTGGCGTGACAAGAACGTTCAATGCCATCGATATCCAAGCCAATGGTATCGAAGCTCCTACAGTGAAGCCAATGAAAAAAACAAGTTTTCCAAGCGCATATCCAACGGCAAAAAAAGCAATAGAAAATAGAAAAAATCGTCCACATGCTACCCAGTACGCTCCTTGAAGCAGGTTGACTCCTCGTGCCAGCGCGCCAATACCTCGTTTTCGTTCCCCAACCATAGCCATCATTGAGACTCCAACCCATGGCCAGATAAATAATCCCAAAGCTTGTATACTCCAGCTGAATGCGTATATATTTTCTAATATGTCCACTTCAAAAATACCCATGAGCGTCACTGAAACTGCGATGATTAAAAAGAGTGGGGCAAGGATTGCCAGGTAGGCCAACAAAAAGAGCCAGAAAAGAGATCCTGTGTCTCGCAGTCCCAACACAAACAGTCGCGCAAATCCCTTTGTGGTGTCATCTCTTGAGAACGCGCCATGCAGAAGAGCAGAGAAGCTCCAAAGTATAACAAAAAAACTAATGATTTGCGCAAAAAAGCCAATTAGCAATTTATCTTCCTCCAAAATGAAATGGAAAGAAAAAAAAGTAGCGCCAAACATTCCAAGCCAGAACATAGTCGCAATACCGGCAAACGTCCAAAAGCGCTTTCGGTATGAGGCAAAGATACGAGCAAAAAAATTTCCAACACCAGGAAGTGGTTTGCGGGAGCTTTGCTCTTCTGGCAGTATAGGAGAGAAACTAGGTTCCGTATTGTTTTCCATAGGCAAAGATACGTTAATTAATTATATCAGTTCTTTAGCACTGGATCCCCGCTTTCGCGGGGATGACAAAAAGAGCTGGAGTGACAAACCACCTACCCCGCGAGATTTTCTTTTACAACCTTGTTCACGGCGGATCCATCCGCTTTGCCTTTTACCTTGGGCATGATTTCCGCCATAAGTTTTCCCATGTCTTTAACAGAACTTGCTCCCGTCTTTTCTATAGCTTCTTTTACAATAGATCTGATTTCTTCTTCTCTCATTTGCTCTGGCAGGTACTGCAAAAGACAGGTAAGCTCTGTCTGCTCCTGCTCTGCTCTATCTATTGCTCCCCCTTTTTTAAAGCCCTCTATGGCCTCTCTACGCTTTTTTGCTTCTGAAGCAACCACCACCTGCGACTCTTCGTTGCTTAGTTCCGAATGTTTGTCCTTTTCTTTTTGCTGAAGCGCAGAAAGAAGCATGCGAAGTGCTCCCATTACAACGCTGTCTCGCTGCCGCATGGCAGTCTTAAGATCTTCCTTTACGCGATCGAGGAGAGTCATTTATTTTGCCAAGCTTGTCTTGCTTTTCGTACTCTGCCCGTTTTTCCAACTTGCGAAGAGCAGACCTCTTTTGCATCTGATTTGACTTTGGACGAAGTCGGAATCGCTTTTTCTTTGCTTCCTGCACAACACCACTTGCCCTTACGGCCCGCGTGAACCGACGGATAACCGACTGGTTTGACTCTCTTTCGTCTCTTTCTACTTGTATGAGCGCTACTCGTTTTGCCATATTATGAAATAAATTGAATTATGAAACTCATCTCTGTGTCATCCCCGACTTGATCGGGGATCCAGGCTTCTGGATTCCCAGTCAAGCTGGGAATGACAAGAAAAATTGTTTTCGATTTTCACCTTTCGAAACGCATTTCGTTTTTCGATATAACGACTATCGTATTACTTACTGCCCATTAAATGAACATGGATGTGGTCTATAATTTGCCCTCCCTTCTTTCCCACGTTGATCTGCAGATTGTACCCTTCTAACCCTTGCTCTAGAGCAACCTCTTTTGCAAACAAGAAAAGCTCTCCCATAAGCTCGGCATCTTCTCTCTTAAGATGGTTTACCGACTCAATGTGCTTTCTGGGGATAAGCAGAAGATGAGTAGGGGCCTTGGGGTGGATATCCCGAAAGGCAATAAACTTTTCTCGCTCTGAAACCACTTTTGCCTCAACCTTCTTCTCTAAAATGTCGCAAAAGACGCAAGACATGCTATTTTCCCCTTATGAGCTTCTTTACCTCTTCTACGGCCTCATTGAGCTTTACGGTCTTTTGAGCGCCCGACCCCATTGTACGGATTACAATGGAATTGTCCAGTACCTCCCGCTGACCCAAGATAAGAGTGTGAGAAACACCTAGTTTATCGGCTCTGGCCAGTTGCGCTCGAAGAGAATCCCTTCCAAGAGATTCTGCCACACTAATATTTGCTTTTCTAAATTCTTCAAAGAGCTTCATACTCTTCTTCTTTGCCTGATCCCCGAGTTGCGCGAGAAAAATTTTGGGAGAAGAAGGTTCAGAAGGCAGAGATTGCCGTTTCACGGCAGAAAGAACACGATCGATACCCATGCCAAATCCGGCGGCGGGCGTTTCTCTTCCTCCGTAGAGTTTCATTAAGCCGTCATATCTTCCTCCTCCTCCCAACGCAAGAAATCCTTTTTCGTCGGGGTTTCCGGGAGATCGTTCGGCAAATACTTCAAACACAGTCTTTGTATAGTAGTCCAACCCTCTAACTAGATAGGGATCTAGATGATAAGGAAGGTCCGCCTCATCCAAAAATTCAAGCAGACTTTTGAAGTGATCTTTGCACTCCTGGCAGAGGTAGTCGATCATTTGAGGAGCCTGTGAGCGTATCTGCTGACACTTCTCTTCTTTGCAATCAAGAACCCGCAAGGGATTTGTTTTTATTCTCCTTCTGCAGTCCGTGCATACCGCGTACTGCTTGTTTTTTAAGTACGAGATGAGGGCCTTTTTGTAGTAGGGTCGGCATTGAGAATCTCCAATGCTGTTTACCTCCACAATGATATGAGAAAGCTTAAGATCCTTGAGTATCGCCACAAACATCTGTATGAGCTGGGCATCAATGGCGGCGGACTGGTCGCCAAACACTTCTACATCAAATTGATGGAGCTGACGATACCTTCCCTCTTGAGGGCGTTCGTATCGAAACAAAGGGCCCGATGTGTACAGCTTGACCGGCTGAGGTAGGTTGTACATACCGTGCTGAAGAAATGAGCGAACAATATTGGGCGTAAACTCGGGACGCAGAGCAAGCAGATCTCCTCCTCTGGTCTTGAGCGTATACATTTGTTTTTCTACAATGTCGGTAGAAACACCCGTTCCTTTCTCGTAGAGCTCCGCGTTTTCAAGAATAGGAGTGTCAATGCGCTGAAACCCATAGAACGCGGAAACAGATTCCGCCACCTTCATAATAGAACGCAGGTAGGCCTGGTCTTCAGGAAGAATGTCGTGCATGCCCGTGGGCGTCTGGAATTTAAGTTTTGCCATTCTAATAATTTTGAATTACAAAATTTTTTGCTCAGATACGCTTTTGGAAGAGCACGCTGTAAAATCCTGCTGGATTTTCAGCTCGTTCTCACGCCGTCGCGCTCCGAAAGGCTCTCTAAAAGCATATCCATCACACAAATTTTGTAACTCCAGAGGGTTATTCATACTGTGGAAT
>JAUYLB010000020.1 GCA_030699785.1 bacterium | reverse complement strand
GTAGAAGCAAAATTCTTAACCAAGAAGTATGAGGCGCTCAAAAAAGAAGTTGCGGATATCTTAATAGACAAGCTTGCTCCGTTTAGAGAACGAAAGGAGTCTCTTGTGAAACGTGATGTCTATATCAAAGAAATTTTAGCCCAAGGAGCAAAGAAAGCGCACCGGATAGCTTACTCCACCATGCAAGATGTGAGAGAAAAAGTGGGACTTTTAGCTTCGCAATCAAACGGTTGACGAGAACCCAATAACCTGGTACAGTACCGCCATGAGAACGTACGATATCACCCTACTCCTCAGCCCGGAGCTAACGGAAGAAAAGGCAAACACACTCTTCCAAGAACAACTTTCTTCCCTGCAAGAGCAGGGAGGTATTTTGCACAAGCAAGAGCTTAGAGGCAAGCGTAAGCTTGCTTACCCCGTAAAAAACCAGACCAACGCTCATGTAGCTCAGATAAATGTATCCTGTGCTCCAGAATCTTTGGAAAATGTACGGGACTCTTTCAAGAGCCATGCAAGCGTTTTGAGGTACTTGGTTGCCATTGCTCATCGACCCGACCCCGCTCCCCGATCCAGAAGAGAGGCTCCAAAGGAGGCTCCTCGAGAACGCGTAGAAATAGCGGACATTGATAAGAAGTTAGAAGAGATCTTCAAAGAAGGAGTATGAACGTAAATAAAGTTCTTCTTGTGGGTCGCCTGGTGGAGAATCCGGAAGTTCGCACCACTCCTTCCGGACAGTCGGTGTGCACCTTGCGTATGGCCACAAACCGCACATGGACAGACAAACAAGGTCAGCGACAGACGGACGCCGAGTTCCACAGTATTGTGCTCTGGGCCAAAATGGCGGATATTGCCTCCCGTTACCTACAGAAGGGATCTATTGCGTACATTGAGGGAAGGTTACAAACACGATCCTGGCAGGATCAGGCGGGCGTAAAGAAGTACCGAACAGAGATCATTGCCGAAAACTTGCAGCTGGGTCCCCGAAGCGAAGGGGGGTCGTCTCAAGGATCTTCAGAGCAAGAGCAGGAACACCGCAGGGAACCTTCCTTGCAAGAAGATATACCCGTCATTGAAGAAGACGAGGAGATAGATATAAAAGATATACCATTTTAACGTATGGAATGCATTCTCTGTAAAAGAAACATCAAGAACGTTGATTTTAGAGACACCCCGTCTCTCAAGCATTATATTTCGGGACTAGGCAAGATTCGTCCCAAAACAAAGACCGGACTCTGCTCTACTCACCAGCGAAAAGTTGCCACTGCTGTAAAGAGAGCTCGTCATATTGGTCTTATGTCCCCCACCTCAAAACAAGTATAGGTTCAAAACAGAGCACAGCCCCGAAGGGGCTGTTTTGTTTTTTGTGTTTTCCACAATCTATTCCATGTCTTGTGTTTCATGTTTTTCTTCTTGGTTTCCTTCTTGTGCCTTTGCAAAGAGTTTTTCTCGTATACTTTGCGCAATTTCAGGATGCTCTTCTAGAAATACTTTGCCTCCCTCGTTGCCCTGCCCAAGCTTTTGATCTTCAAACTGGTACCAGCTACCTGCTTTTTGCACCACGCCATCTCTTACCCCCGCCATAAGAAGGTCTGTTTCGTATGAGATACCTTTGTTGTAGTAGATATCAAACTCGCAGGTTTTAAAGGGAGCCGCCACTTTGTTTTTTACTATCTTGGCGCGAACTCGAGATCCCGTAATGTTCTCTCCCTGTTTGATCTGTGCTATCCTTCGCAGATCAATACGCACAGACGAGTAAAATTTTAACGCAAGCCCTCCCGGGGTTGTTTCGGGATTTCCAAACATTACCCCAATCTTCATACGAATTTGATTAAGAAATATAATAGTAGTCTTAGTCTGCGCGGCCAATGTGGATAGTTTGCGCAACGCCGACGACATAAGTCGAGCCTGTAGACCAATCTGAAACTCCCCAATCTCGCCCGCAATCTCGGTCTTGGGTGTTAAAGCCGCAACCGAATCTATAACAATAACATCAACAGCTGAAGAACGCGTAAGCGTTTCTACAATCTGCAGTGCTTGTTCTCCCGAGTCGGGTTGAGAGATAAGAAGCTCGTCGGTATTTACACCGATTCTTTTGGCATAGTCGGGATCCAGCGCGTGCTCCGCGTCTACAAACGCAGCTACCCCTCCGCGTTTCTGGGCTTCTGCTGTAATATGCAGAGCCAGTGTGCTTTTTCCAGATGATTCGGGTCCGTATATTTCAACAATTCTTCCCTGTGGAACTCCCCTGACTCCAAGAGCCAGATCCAAAGAAACGGATCCCGTTGGTATGGCATCTACGTCAACCGCTGATGCTTCACTCAACTTTATGATGGCCCCCTCTCCAAACCTCTGCTTGATTTCGGCAATCGCCTCTTTTAAGTCTCCTGCGTACTCCCGTTCTTTTTTCTTTTTTGCCATAGAGTTAATTACAAGTAACTTATCACTTATAACTAATCACTTAATGAGTTATAGGTTATGAGTGATAAGTGGTTAGTCATTGTCATAGTTAATAGTAATTAGTGATGTATGATTTTAGGGTGCTATCCATTCAGAGCCATCTTCATCTTCGGACCCATGAACATATACCTCGCGCGGACGCGCTCCATCTGCGGGACCCACCACACCTCGTTCTTCTAAAATATCAATCAGGCGAGCGGCTCTCGCGTACCCCACTTTTAATCTTCTTTGT
>JAUYLB010000012.1 GCA_030699785.1 bacterium | reverse complement strand
GCTCCAACCAGTCGCATAATCTCAATCTCTTCTTTGGCATGATATATAGTGAGACGAATGGTGTTAAACACCACCAGCACGGCAATGGCGGAAAGAGCTATGATCGCGAGAAGAACACTAACTTGAATACTCCCAACAAGAACAGCCAACCGCTGAATTACGGGCGCGCGATCATGGTAGTCTATTGCCTGAATAAGTCCCGCGAATGCGCTTGCCTCCAAAAACAAAGAGATGCTCTCATATTGGTCGGTCTTCCACGCCTTAATGTTTAGAGAAGCCAGAAGAGGATTTTGTCCTACGGCGTCCAAAGATTCCATAACAATCCGATCGTTCTTTCTTGACTCCCGGAAGCGATCGAGAGCTTCTTCTCTTGATACATATTCCACTTCTTGCACTTCAGGAACCGCAAGCATCTCTTGCCGAATACTCAATATCTCTTCTTCTGACACGTCTTCTTTAAAGTAGGCCGACACATCCACACTCTGCTCCAGTCTGCGTACCACAAAGTCGCTCATGCCCTGGAACAGCACCAGAGACGACACCATTAAGACAGCAACAACAAGAACCACAAGCGCAGCTCCAGAAGAGCTCCGATCGCGCAGAACACGTTCCCACCCCAATTTCCATGCTCGCTTAAATGACAAAAGAAAAGGCATATGTTAAATGATAAAGCGTCCTCGTTCTTCGTCTCGGATCACGCGTCCGTTTTCTAGCGTGATAACGCGTCTTCCCAGCCGGTTAATGATTTCTTTGTTGTGGGTAGCAAGAATCACCGTGGTACCCAGCTTGTTTACCTTTCCTAAAAGGCGAATAATATCTCTTGTATGGTACGGATCCAAGTTGCCGGTGGGTTCGTCGGCAATGATCACCCTGGGACGGTGCACAAGAGCTCGGGCAATTACCACTCGCTGTTTCTCTCCCCCGGAAAGTTGAACGGGAAAGTGTCTCGCGCGATCAACCAATCCCACAATCTCAAGAGCTTCTGCCACCTCACGCTTTATTTCTTCGTCTGGCGTTCCCATCATTTCCATAACATACGAAATGTTTTCGTACGCTGTCTTTGTTGATAAGAGCTTGTAGTCTTGAAAAATGGTGCCAATCTTCCTTCTAAAATCAGGAAGCATATCGTCTGATATCTTCGCAATATCTTGACTCTCAAACAGAACCTGTCCTTCTGTGGGAAGCTCCTCTTTAAGTAGAAGTTTCAAGAGCGTTGTTTTTCCGGCTCCCGATTTTCCCACCAGAGAAAGAAACTCTCCCTCTTGAATATCAAAAGAAACAGTATCTAGCGCTACGCTGTTGTCTGGATACTTTTTTGAAACGTGTTGAAATCTAATCATGGGTTCTTGCTGTTTCGGTACATAATTCTAGATCCCCTTCCAGAACTTGTTCGGCTCGCGAGGTCTCTACGCCCGTTCGATGATCTTTTACCATCTTGTATGGGTGCAGAACATATGAACGAATCTGGCTTCCCCACTCAATGGCCGCCTGCCCTTCTTTTTGTATGGCAAGTTCTTGTTGGCGTTTCTGCTCTTCTATGAAAGCCAGCCTAGAAACAAGAAGATCTATCGCTTTTTCTCTGTTCTTTTGCTGTGTTCTTGAGTTTTGGGACGACACCACAATACCGGTAGGAATATGCGTAACTCTCACGGCGGTTTCCCGCTTGTTTACATTCTGCCCTCCAGGACCAGATGACCTTGTGAATTCTACCTTTAGATCGTCTGGGCGGATCTGGATTTCTTTTACATCTTTTGATTTTAAAAGAGGCACAACATCCGCGGAAGCAAACGAGGTGTGCCGTAACGACTGAGAAGAAAACGGAGAGATGCGCACCAGACGGTGCACGCCTGTTTCATTTTTGAGCAGTCCGTACGCGTACGGTCCCTCAATATCAATCACTGCCTGCTTAATGCCCGTTCTCCCTTCGGCTCCTGATTCTCCAAATGATTCGTGGATACGCGTTACTTTCCACCTTTTCTTTTCGCAGTATCTCTCATACATGCGAAGAAGCATAGCCGCCCAGTCTTGAGCATCTCGTCCTCCCGCTCCCGCAGTAATGGTAAGCGTGGCTCCTTCCTTGTCATGAGGCCCCGACAGAAAGGCTTTCTTTTCTAAATTCGCGATTGTTTTCTCAAGTGCTTCAACCTGTGATTCTAACTCCTCTTCTTGCACCGCAAGCTGTTCAAGCTCTTTGATATCTGAAACTGTCGCGCGCAGATCTTGTACCTCCTTTACCTCATCTTGGGCATTCGACAGCTCTTTACCCAGAAGAGAAGCTTTTTCATGATCCTCCCAGACTTTTGGATTCTGCAAGTCCAGCTCAATGGTTCGTATGCGATTTTCCTTTTTGGCAACGTCAAAGACAGTCCTCCAAACGCTGGAGGCGCTTATGTAAATCTTCGATTTTCTCTTTTATTTCCATACCAACAGTGTACTCCTTTTGAGGGAAAAATCAACCCGCCCATGCAAGAGCGGGATAATCACTATGGAGCCTCCTGCCAGAATCGAACTGGCGTCTGCGGTTTACGAAACCGCTGCTTTGCCACTAAGCTAAGGAGGCATAACTTGGGGAGCAGGTGACGGGAATCGAACCCGCGTATCTTGCTTGGGAAGCAAGCACACTGCCATTGTGTTACACCTGCAAACTATTTTTATAGCTCAACCCAAGTAAGGGGATTCCACCACACTCGTTCCTTCTCTGGTTTTTCTTGCTGTTCTTTTTCTATAACATCCGGTGGCAAGATAGTAATCACCTCCTCTCCCTCTTTCTTGTAGATTCCCTGCTCTCGCAACACCTGTTCTTGATACTCTTCGGTATCACGTTCTTGGGCAAGGAGTTCCATTTCTACTCTGCTCTCTTCCATTTGTTGCAATTCTTTTTGTAGTCGCATAGCCTCTCTTTCAAGAGCCGAACGCCTTTGCACCATGCTTATATTTTGAAAAAGTAAAAATCCCACGGCTCCCAGAATGATCAAGCAGACAATACCAATCACAAGAGTATCATTCCCCCGCTTCTTTCTCTCTTTGCGTATTTGAGATATTTTTGCTACCATAATTATATTCTTCTTTTGCAAAACTCGTGTGAAGGATATGTTTTTGTAGCGGCTCTCGGAAGCGCGACGGCGCGAGAGCGAGTCAAAAACTCAGCAGAGTTTTATGACGGTCCGCGGCAAAAATATATC
>JAUYLB010000010.1 GCA_030699785.1 bacterium | reverse complement strand
TACAAGATTGAGCAGGAGGAAGTGATGGACAGCCTCAACAAACACAAGAACGCCAACCTCAAGTACTACGATATAGGATCGACCTTCCTGCAAATGGCCAAGGAAGCAAGAAAGATTTATGTAAACCGAAGCAATATCGAGATGGTCGACGACAAGAAGTTGCTTATGTCCCTTTTATTTTCGAACTCGACGATAAATGGCAAGAAAGTTGAGATTTCATACCACAAAGCCTTCAAAATGGTCTCCGACCGAGTAATGCAGATGTTGGGAGAAAAGATAGACGAAAAAAACACTTTCGAACCGCCAAAAGAGCCCGTCAATAAAGGAAAAACACCAGCTTTCGCTGATGTTAATCCTATCTGGCTCCGGCGGTAGGACTCGAACCTACAACCAAGCGATTAACAGTCGCTTGCTCTACCATTGAGCTACGCCGGAATGGCCCCGAATGTACACTCGGGGACCTGATATATATTTCAATGTGCTATGTTCCACTATTGCACGGAACACGGCGTTTTTCAAGAGTTAGTAACCTCGCAATGTTTTGAGTTTGTCGTGATCTCGTATGCGTTCCAAAGCCTTTGCCTCGATCTGGCGAATACGCTCTCTGGTCACAACAAATTCTTTTCCAACCTCTTCTAGGGTGTGCGTTACCCCGTCTTCAAGACCAAATCGTAACGCGAGAATCTTCTGCTCCCGAGGTGTAAGATCAACTAAAATGTCGTGCAAGCGTTCTTTAAGAATGTTGCGGGCGGCTTCAACAGAAGGAGGGGCAACTTTTTCGTCTTCTACAAACTCCGAAAGCACGCTGTCTTCGCCATCTTCTCCCACCGGTGTTTCTAGAGAAACTGTCTCTTGAGCAATGCGCTGAATGTGATGTATTTTGCTCACGTCCAAACCCATTTCGGAAGCAATCTCTTCGGGGAGAGGGTCTCTTCCCAGATCTTGCATGAGCCGGCGTTTTACTTGTGTGAATTTGGAAATGGTTTCAATCATATGCACGGGAATACGGATGGTCTTGCCCTGATCGGCCAGAGCCCTGGTGATTGCCTGACGAATCCACCAGGTGGCATACGTAGAAAACTTATATCCCCTTCTCCAATCAAATTTTACTACGGCGCGAAAAAGCCCCAAGTTGCCTTCTTGGATAAGGTCGAGAAGAGTAAGGTTGGGGGATCTTCCCACGTACTTCTTTGCAATAGATACCACCAATCGCAGGTTTGCCCGCGCAAGCTTCTTTTTTGCCTCCTCGTCTCCCTGTTCAATGCGACGAGCAAGTTCTTTTTCTTCTTCCGCGGTTACAAAAGAGATTCTTCCAATTTCTTTTAAGTACATTTGCACGGGGTCAAGCAGAGATTCAGATTCCAGCCGAAGCTGTTCTTTCTTTTTCTCATCTGGGGCAATGTCTAGATACTCTTGTACTTCTTTAAGTTCAATGCCCTCGCGTTCCAGTTGATCAAGTAGATTCTCTAATCCCTCTATGTCTTTCTCAATCTCGGGAAATTGATAGAGCAGTTCCGTAAACGTAACAAACCCCCGCTGGCGCACCTTTTCTAGAAGTTCTTTTGTATTCTCTTCTGTTATCACCTTCTTTATGGATTTAGGAAGAGAGAGGATTGCCTTTTTTTTATTTTTGGGCTTTGCCAAGACAACTTTCTTTTTTAAAACTTGTTTTTTAGAAGCGGCCTGTTTTTTGGGAACAACATTTTTTGCCGGACTTTTTACCGGTTTTTTGGGGGCCTTCGCGCTCTTCTTTTTTGATACGGCAACCTTTGTATGCTTTTTTACAGAAGCAGACGTCTTTGCGCGAGGAGATGGCATAGTATAGAAAAAAGTTAGGGACTAATTGAGTTCCCTGCTAAGGGTATAAAATTCTTGGAGAAGCACAGCTTCCCGCTCCGCGTTTTTCTCGCGCTCTGCCTCTTTGAGCTTTTGGGCAATGGTGTCCAGTTGTTTCCCCAGTTTTACACGTTTTAGGGTTAAAAGGCAAGTGTTTAGCTCCTGCGCTTCGTCTTCACTTGCTTCTTCCACTTCGGCTCTCATAGCAAGAGACTGAAACCAAGCGGCAGTCTCTTGCCCAAACACCTTCTGAAACCTCTCTCTGTCATCTCCCGGATGAGCCCTTATTTCCTCTACAATTTTCCAAGTCTGCTCAGATATATAGGGAATCCATTCTGCTCCCATATCAGAGAGCAAGGTGGGAGAGCGCAACAAAAGCACCAGCACATGTTCTTCTATCTTTTCAACGCGTGTCTTTGTTTGAGAAACAGTCAAAGTCTCATTGCCCTTAAAGGATCGGGGTTTTTGCTCTGTTTTAACCTTTCCTAACTCTTCCATAAGAGTTTCTTCTTTTACGCCAAGTTCTTCTGCAAGCCTGGAAATCCAGTGAGACTGCTCCACCCGGTGAGGGATCTTTTGAATAACAGGAAGGAGATCGTCTGCAATAAATTTTTTTCCTTGCGCCGTTTTCTTGTCCCATTTAGAAAAAGCAGAAGAGAAGTAGAAGTCAAATACGGAAACCGCGTTCTTTACCAGATTGGCAAATACTTCTGGATTCTCTGTTGCCACATCGGCGGGATCCTTGCCCGGAGGCATGCGCACTACTTTTAAAGAAAATCCTTCTTCTATGGCAGCTGTAATACTCTTTCTTGTGGCATTGTCTCCCGCGTCATCCATGTCAAAAGCCGTGACCAGGTTGTTGGTAAATCGCTTTAACAAACGAAGATGAGCAGAGGTAAGCGCCGTACCCGAACACGCCACCACATTTTTAAACCCGGCCTGGCACGCCATAATTACATCCATATAGCCTTCTACCAGAATACACAGATCTTCCCTGCGAATCTCGATTTTTGCTTTTTCTAGCCCGTAGAGTATACGGCTCTTGTCGTAGAGGGGAGTATTGGAAGTGTTAATGTACTTTGCCAAATCGGCTCCTTCTTTTTTACCAAATATTCTCCCGCCAAATCCCACCACCTGCTCGTTGGTATCGCGAATAGTAAACATAATGCGCCCCCGAAAACGGTCGTATGTTTTTCCCTCGGAACGCACCAGCAGGCCTGCTTTTGATATGTCTTCTCCCCGGTGTCCCTTCTCTTGCAAAAAGTCCAAGAGGGCGCGATAGCTGTCGGGAGCGTATCCAATCCTCCACAGAGAGATGCTCTCTTCTGTTACTCCCCGGGATTGAAGATACAAAAGAGCTTCTTTGCCCGCCTGAGAAGAAGTGAGCTGTTTCTCAAAGAAAAGGCAAGAGAGTTCCATGATTTCCAACAAACGTTTGCGCTCTGTGTCCTGCTCTTTGTACGCTTGAGCTTCTCCCCGCTTGGGAAGTTCTATGCCCGCCTTTTGGGCAAGCAGACGCAACGCGTCTGCAAACTCAATGCCCTCGATTTTCATGACAAACGAAAACATGTCCCCTCCCTCGCCACACCCTCCAAAGCAGTGCCAGGTCTGTCTTGCGGGAGAAACAAAGAACGATGGGGTTTTCTCGGAGTGAAAGGGACAGACAGCCCTAAAGTTTCCTCCGGCTTTCTGGAGTTGCACGTACTCGCCCACCACCTGAACAATATCCAGGCGATTCTTTATTTCTTCTACCGGAGAGCGAGAATCCATGTGCGTACTATATGGAATTTTCCCTTATTTCGCAACCTTCTGCGAAGGCCAGAGCGTAAGTTTAAGCTCTTCTTTTTTTTGAGGATCAAATCTGCACTTAATCATCTGGCGCACAAGCTCTTCTTCATAAAATGACTTGTCTTCTGAAAGCATGAGGAATTCTTCAAAATCAAGTAGCCGAGATGTTATCTCTTCTCCCTTGTCTAACTGAGGAGGCTGCGCAAATCTGCAGTTCCGGGCAATGTACGTATAAATTGTCCACTCAATCTTTCCTATGGGACTCACCTGGTGCCAGAGCTGCCAGTCGTCTGACGTATACCCTGTTTCTTCTAATAGTTCTCGCTTTGCCGCTTCTAGCTCATGCTCTCCCGCGTCTACTCTGCCGCCAGGCAGAGATGTAAAATCCTCTACGCTGTCTGGCTGGCGCTGTGTCTGTACAAGAACGCGATCTCCCACCAAGGCAATAATATTGGCGGTGTTAGGGCGCCTGAGACGTTCAAATGTTTCAACTGTGCCGTCAAACATTTTTTGCTCCCACTGCCATACTTCAAAGATCTTTCCTTGAAAAACTTTGGTGGCGTGAGGGGGAATAGGATTTCGTTTACTTGCCATACATGTGTCATGATAACCTCCCGCTTACTACTTTACAACAGACCCCGGAGGCACTTCTTTTTCGGGACGCAAGAGCACGGGATGCCCTTCATCATCTGCGGCAAGAATCATGCCTTGGCTTTCAAGCCCGCGCATGACACGGGGCTCCAGATTTACTACAACGGGCATTTCTTTTCCCACAAGTTCCGCGGGATCTGTCACAAACTCGGCTATGCCCGCCAGAACCTGTCTCTGTTCTGTTCCCAAGTCAAACACAAGCCGCAAAAGCTTGTCTGAATTTGGAATTCTCTCGGCTGTAATAATTTTTCCAATGCGGATATCCAGCTTTTTAAAATCTTTAAAAGAGATTGTGCTCATATTTCTTTTATGTGTGAAGCCTGGCTTCACACAAGCAAAAATAAAAATCAGTCGTATAGGTTGCTGTGGATGTCAATAATAAAAAATTCCACAGATTCACTATCTAAATGGCAATAGAGGGCGCGATAATCACCGGTGATATTAATACTTCGATGGTCTTTCCACTCTCCGTGAAGTGCGTGATTGCCCAACAGAGGATG
>JAUYLB010000004.1 GCA_030699785.1 bacterium | reverse complement strand
AGCACAACATCTCCTTGGCGCAGAATGCGAGCAACATACCTACCCGCCTCCGCGGGGGAGCTGGTTTTAACGCATGATTCGGCCAACAGTCCGCCCCGTATTGCAGATGCCACAAGATACGCGTTGGCATTCTCTCCAATGGTGACTAGAAGATCAACACCTCCTTGGGCAACGGCATCTCCCGCCCTCTCGTGTCCCTCTTTCATTATTCCTCCCAACTCATTCATGGATCCCAGAATCGCAATTTTCCGTGTTCCGGAAAACTCCCGAAGTGTTTCCAGGGCCCTCACAACGGCTCCCGGACTTGCATTGTAGCTATCATCCAGAAGCGTGCTCCCGTTTTTTCCCTCCAGAACCCGCATCCTCCCGGGAGCAGGATGTACTGCTGAAAGTTGCTTGTAGATTTCCCTCTTCTCTATTCCAAATATCTCCCCAACGGCTCCCGCCGCAAGAAGAGCGTATAGCCCATGACGCGCCACTATGTGCGTTTCCGCAGCAATATCTCCAAACACCATTGTCAGCTCTCCGGTCTTACTTCTCTCAACACCAGATGACTTCCAGCTAGCATCCTTCTCAATCCCGTATGTTGCAACAGGGATTGTGAGGTGAGGAAGGAGGCGCTCGCGCAAGAGCGCGTCATCTCCGTTAATCACAGCCCTTTTGCTCTTGAGGGCAACAAGAGACTTTTCTTTAAAGATGTTTTCCAGCGATCCAAAGAGCTCTGTGTGAACGGGATGCACTGCGGTCACCACTCCTATTTCGGGAGCAATATACCGTAAGATGCGTTCAATATCTCCCGGCTTATCAGCTCCAATCTCCTGCACCACTATCTGATACGGATAGGGAGTGATGAGCTTCCATGCAATACGCAAAAAGATCCACACCCATGCAAGAGGATTCCAAATGAGAGAGGGAGCTTCCATCTCAAAAAGAGAAAGAGGAACCCCAATCTCCGTATTATAACTTCCCTTGTGAACAAGCACCGAATACTTGCCTGAGAGCACATGGGCTATGGCAAGTTTTGTAGATGTCTTCCCAACGCTTCCCGTTACCGCAACAATTTTGGGTTTCTTGAGAGCAAGAAGCAGGCTGGTGGCCCTCTCTAGGAGAAAGATAATAAAAGACAACACAATGCTCTTCATATTCTCCACAATACCTCTTTTTGCTTCTTGCACAAGTGGTCGCGTGGACACGTTCTTCTTTGTCCCATACAATATATTTATGACACAACCCATACAAGTCGGCATTATCTTTGGTGGAAAATCTCCGGAACACGAGGTATCCCTTGCCTCTGCTCGCAATGTGGTTGAAGCAATGGATCGCAAAACATACACTCCCGTGCTCATTGGCATAAGCAAGGAGGGAAAGTGGCTCTTATGTAACACCGTTCCGGAAACTCTTAATGGCAAAGCTCACCAACACATTGTCATCCTTCCGGAAAGCAACGGAAAGATTCTGAACATTGAAACCGGTGTCACAGAAACTTCACTAGACGTTGCCTTTCCTGTTCTGCATGGGCAACTTGGGGAAGACGGAACCATGCAGGGTCTTCTTAAGATTGCGAACATTCCGTTTGTGGGGGCTGGAGTCTTGGGATCTGCCGTTGGTATGGATAAAGACGTTATGAAACGGCTCTTGAGAGAGGCTGGTATTCCTGTTGCGCGATTTTTAACTGTAACCCGTGAAACAGTCCCAACGCACAGAAAGGTGGCTGATACTCTTGGAACGCCGTTCTTTCTTAAGCCGTCCCGCCTTGGATCTTCTGTGGGCATACATAAAGTGTGTGGAGAAGAGGATTTTAAAAAGGGGTTGCAAGAAGCGTTTCTGTACGACACAAAAGTAATCTTAGAAGAGTTTGTGCAAGGTAGAGAGATAGAGTGCTCGGTACTTGGAAACAAAAATCCCCGGGCCTCTGTTCTGGGCGAGATTATTTCGCAACATGAGTTCTATTCATACCAGGCAAAATATGTAGACAAACAGGGAGCTGTTCTTGAGATTCCTGCCAAACTTCCCCAGGGGCTCGCAAGAGATATTCAGAATATGGCCATTAGGGTGTTCCAAACACTGTCCTGCGAGGGGCTGGGGCGTGTTGATATGTTTCTAAAAGAAAACGGAGAAATCCTTGTGAATGAAATAAATACTATACCCGGATTTACTTCAATAAGTATGTACCCCAAATTATGGGAGGCAAGTGGTATATCGTACGCCAGTCTTATTGACCAGCTCATCCAACTTGCCCTAGAAAGATTCGCGCAAGAAAAAACCCTCAAAACTTCATACTAGAACTAGGAACAACAGAACTAACCACCAAACCAAAACTAACTCTCGGTTAGTTTTGTGCGATTAGTTTTGTGCTACCCATCCCATATGGTTAAACAAGATCAACACTACTGACCATTTGTTTATTCTTTTTCAGTGAACACAACAAGTCGATCGGTACGAGTTTTTGCCTCTATGTTCCAATCTCCCGTACACGTGATGAGATTTAGGCGCGCCTTGCCATCGTCTGATCCAAATACATCGGGCACGATTTCATCTTTGCCGTATATTCGAATTTCACGCACAACAAAAGTGGTAATCAGCCCTTTTTCGTCTTCAACAAATATCTTGTCCCCTTTGCGTAGTGTATGTAAGTTATCAAACACCGCCGATGTGTTATTCTTCCAGCCGTAATGCCCGGCAATAACGGCACTGCCACTCTCTCCGGGACGCGGCCCAAGGTCAAACCATGCCACTTCCGCAGGACCTTTCGGGACATCCATTGCTCCGTCAGATGTAAGCCCTACGGGGATAACAGCAGAATCAACATGAATTACTGGAATCTTAAGGCGCACGGGCAGCCCAACACTTGTCTGTTCTTGGTTTGAGAAAACAATGGCACTTCCAACACCAAGCACCGGCTCTTCTTGGACCGAACTTTTGAGAAAAAAATACAAAAAAGGCGCGGCAAAGAGAACAAGCCCCAGAGAAACAACCAGTAACGGCTCTTGTTTTGATAAATTTTTTAATTGCATATAACAAAAAACCAAGAGCTTATACAACTTTCCGCCGTAGCACTTATTTTAAGCGAGAAGATTCTTAGTTTATTTCTTGGACTTCTTTTGCTTTTTGATTTCGTTTATGTCTTTTTTTATAGTTTTAAAAACATCATTGCCTATCTTGGTGCTATTTTCCAACGCTTTTTGGGCATATATTTTGAATTTCTCCCGATGAGGTTGTTCTTTTTCCCATTGCGTTTTTAGTATGCTCACTGCATTATTGGTTTTCTTGGTGGCTTTTTTGACAAATGATATTGTTTTGCTCTTTATATCCTTAGCTGATGACTTTATTTTTTTGATTGTTTTTTTCTTATTCATGATGCTTTTATGTGTTTATCCCTTTGTGGTATCTTTGTTTTTTGGATTTACAATAACCCAAACTATCATACCTATGCCCAAAATCACAAAAAACCATATCCAAAACGTGAAAAATTGGCTAAACACAACGCCAATCAGGGCGATTATTAATGAAACAATACCGATCGTTAATGGTGCGTTTTTCATGTTTCTGCTTTTTAATTAAGATTAATAACACTTACTATCCGTCTGTAAAAGAGAGTCGCCAAGACCGCAAAGATGCCGGCAAACATTGCAATGCTCCAAGAGGCGCTTCTTTCATTGGGACCAACTCCCGTGTCCGGCAGTTTTGGCGCAAGAGCAGAAGAAACAACAACGGTAGCAATCGCGGAATCTCGCGCTGTCAAACTGTTTGCTTCGCCGCTCGCCGTAACAATGTTTACCGTGGTCTTGGCAAGATTTGTCTGGCAGGTGTATGTCCATGTCTCGGTAGAATCAAGTTTTGAATCACTGTTTGTGTCGCCGGAAACATATTCTACAGAGCCGCATTTATCATCGGTAAGCCGTACATTTCTTAACGGAGCTATCCCCGGGTTGGTAACTTTATAGGTGTAAGTAACCATTCCGCCTCCGGCAGAGAACACAAATTGATTTGGAACTTTTGTCACGTTAATCAAGGGTGGCACTATCGGAAGGCCAACAATGACTGTGGCGCTTGCACTATCGCTTACACTTATATTATTGGCCCATCCAATCGCAGTAACAATATTTGTGTGAGTTTTTGACAGCGTAGTTGAGCAAGTGTAAACCCATGTTTCGTCCACATCAAGTTTGTTGTCATTATTCGTATCTCCGGAAACACGAATAATCGGACTGCAAGTATCGCCCACCATTGTTGTGTCGGTTACCGGAACTGTTCCGATATTGCGAAGCGTGTAGGTATACATTACTGGACCGGGACCTGCTGACAAAGCCAAGGGGCTTGGTACTTTCACCACATCAATGAGAGGTGGGACGGGGGCGGAATACGAACCGCCACCTCCACCACCACCCGATGAGGGCGGAACTACTGGTGTTATATCGTCATTGGTAATAGTACATGTCTTAACATCTCCCAATACAAGAGTGATTGTGCCGTTTGCGGCGCAATCTCCGCCAATAACAGATGTATAACCGGAGTCGGTAGTTTCAGAAACTGTGTGCAATCCCACCGTAGTCGCGGTTGCCACGCCCGATATTATGCTATCGCCGTTGAGAAACAGCGGGAAGTCGGCAATTACTTTGGTTCCGCCATTGTCGTTGATAACAATTTTATTAACAATGATTTGGGGAGCGATATCATTGTTGGCAATGGTACAAGTTTTTGTTTCACCCGCCGCAATTGTTCCCGAACAATCTCCGGATCCGGATGCCAGATAACCGCTTGGCCCCGCTGTTTCGGCTACCGAATAAGAACCGGCGTCCAATGTAACCTCCACACCGGCTTCAGAACCGGCAAAAGAACTTGGAGACACATTTGTGCCCGTAACAGTAATGGTAAAGTTAGAGGCAACTGCTGTTCCGCCATCATCATTTACTACTGTTTTGATGACATTAAGAATAGCAGGTTCTGGTTCGGGTTCTGGAGCGATATCGTCATTGGTAATGGTACAAGTCTTGCTCTCACCCGCGGCAAGCACCACACTGCCGCTCGAGTTGCAATCTCCGCTGAAGGTAGCAAGATATCCGGCGTTGGCATCTTCACTGACCACATAGGTGCCGGCAAGCAGTGAGTATGATCTTCCAGGCGAGACCAATCCGACTGCAGGACTGCCAGCCACATCTGTTCCAGAAAGTTTGACGTGCAGATTGAAGTCAGAAGCCACGGCAACACCGCCATTGTTGTTGACCACGGTTTTAATGACGCGCAAAGTGGCGGGAGCGATATCATTGTTGGTAATGGTACAAGTCGCGGTATCGCCGGTCTGAAGCGTAATTGAAGAGCCAACAACCGGAGCGTCGCCATTCACTACACAACTCCAAGATGAGGCCGTGTACCCGGCAGGTCCTGCTGATTCAGATAACGCGTAAGTACCGGCAAGGAAATCGTTGCCACTGACCACATCGGTAGAACCCGGAGCACCGGGACCGGAAATTGTAGTTGGTCCGGCTGCTGTCAAGGTCCAATTGGATTCAACGGCTGTCCCACCATCATTATTAACTACAATTTTATTAAGAATAATGCTGGTTGGCACGGTAACCGTTGTATTGTTTAATGTAACCGCGCCAGTGCCATTGTTATTGGCATCGGCCAATAACCTTCCTAAAACAGTTGAGCCGCCGCTATCTGTAATTGAAGCCAGAGCCATAACAGTTCCCACAAAGGTAGTGCCTTGAAGAGTCGCCGAAGTGCCAACGGTCCAAAAAACATTGCTGGCACGGGCGCCGTTGGTAAGAACAACCGAACTGCCAACCGCTGTGGTGAGGGTTGTGTCTGCTTTGATAATAAAGACCGCGTTCGGATCTCCACCACCATTAAGCGTTAAAACTCCTCCCCCCGATATCTCAAATGTTCCGGAAGCGGAGTGATATACTCCGGGCGATAGAATTTGCGTAGCGAGGTTTGTAGGGATATTCGCGCCGGACTGTGGTTGAGTGGAAGCATTGGTATAGGCGGTAGCTAAATCAATTTTGGCATCAATTACGGCTTGTTCATTCGCTTTGTAGTTCGTTCCGGTTACTTCCGCGTTTGTTAGACCGTTTGTTACGGTTGGACTTGAGCCGGCGTCCCCAACAATAACTTGTGGGGGATTGGTGCTAACAATACCCGACCCAGCCAGAACCGCAAAGCCCCTTGCAGCGCCCAATTCCGGGTTTGTCGCCGCAAATGTGGATGTTGACTCGACCATACCAAGTATAAGCGCGATACTTAATATAACCGTTAAAACTTTGTTGAATTTTTTCACAAACTTTTTGTTGTGACTAATTTTATCGGTTAGGTATGGTCGACACCTATACTTGCCACCAACAGTCTTACAACAATTGGGCTAAACCATCTGTTTTCTTCTAGCAACGTACAAGAAGGCCGCCAAGGTCGCAAAGATACCAAACAATATGACGAGATGCCAAGACACGCTCTTTCCATTGGGACCAACCCCTGTATTTGGTAGTTTTGGCACAGGAACCACCTCTTCGTCGGCAACAGGGACTACCTCCTCATCAGCAACGGGGGTTACCTCTTCGTCAGCAACAGGAGCTACCTCTTCATGGACGAGAGGTGGGGTCTCTTCATCAATAACAGCTGGCGGTAGATCGCTATTGGTAATGGTGCAGGTTTTTGTTTCACCCGCCGCAATTGTTCCCGAGCAGTCACCGGATAAAGTTGCCAGATAACCGCTTGGTCCCGCTGTTTCGGCTACCGAGTAAGAACCGGCGTCCAGCGTGACCTCTACGCCGGTTTCAGAACCGGCAAAAGAACTTGGAGAAACGTTGGTTCCTGTAACGGTCATGGTAAAGTCAGAAGCAACCGCTGTTCCGCTATGATCATTAATGACATTCTTGATGACATTAAGGGTTGCGGGCTCCGGTTCAAGTATCGGTTCTGGTTCGGGTTCGGGTGCCGGTTCAGCACACGTTGGTCCGGAAATAGTGGTGTTAAGTAATGTCACATCGCCTCCAAGCGCTAAGGCCCTACCATTTAAGGTGACTCCGGAGCCGAAGTGCACTCCCGTCCCGGCAATGATTGTTCCTACGAATGAACTGCCGTTAATGGTCGCTAAAGTATTGACTTGCCAATATACATCACAAGCTCTTGCGCCATTGGTTAGATTGATCGTACCAGAAGAAACTAAATCGCTTGATGCTCTTAGTATATATACACCGGGCCCATCAAGAGTAAGTATTCCGCCGTTCAATCGTCCGGCTCCAATATCATAGACACCAGACGAGACAGTCAATCCATCAAGAACAGGGCCAATGCTACCACCTGTACTTTGGCCGATTATATTGTCATTCGCAGACGAAAGATTTGCTTGAACAGCGGGGGCTAAAATTGCCAACCCCGGCGCAACCCCATTGGTAGAATATATTGTGTCGCCCACCATTCCGGCAGTTAAACCGGTGATGCCAGCACCAGTGCTATTTAATCCAACATTTCCAGATATGGTTCCCGTCCCCGTAATCGCCGTCTGGGCAACAATAGAGAAAGTTGCCGCCGCGCCCAATCCCGGGTCTGTAGCCGCAAATGTGGTAGTAGGCCCAGCAGCCATACCAAGTATAATCGCAATGCTTAATACGACTGTTAGGGCTTTATTAATTATTTTCATACATTTTTTATTGTAATTAATTTTACTGATTAGGTGGGTCGACTCCTACACTTATATAGTACCACACGGCACTCTTGTACACAAAGAACCATAGAGGCGCCCCGGCTGGGACAGGGAATTCCCAAACTTGGTTCGGTCGAGTTATCCACGCCTTGGTTCGGTCAAGTTTTGGAATCTGAAATGGTGGACTCACCGGGAGTCGAACCCGGGATTCGGCAATGCGAATGCCGCGTAATACCACTTTACTATGAGCCCACGGTCACACGGTTTCCCCCGACCCCCCTCTTTTAGAAACCCTCGGTTTCTAACGCTCGCTTCACAGGGTACAGGACTGCACCCTGCTTCGCTCACTGTTTTCCAACACGGGGGAAACCGCAAATTTTGTATACACAAAATTTCTAACAAACCACCCCAACTAACGGTCACACGGTTTGTTTTCTATCACCTCCCCATCTTTTCGGCAAGTGATTCTGCCTCTTGCACCAGGCGCTCAATTTCACTCAACCCCCCTAGCCAGAATGATGTGTCTGAAATATCAATACCAACACTTGCAAACATATCTTTTGGAGACAAAGATGTGCCCAGAGAAAGAATCTTTTTAAAATTCTCCATTTCCCCAGGGTTTTCTCTCACCTTCTTTTGAAGAGCTTTTGCGATTAAAGCTCCACTCGCGTATGAATACACGTAGAAGAATCTGCGGATATGGCTCCAGTATGTCCAACCAAGCTCGGCCCTTGGAGGAAAAAATACAGACTCTCCCAGATAAGAAGACATATTGCGCACAAACAACTCCCCAATATCTTCTTTGGACAAATGTCCCTTCTCTCTAAACGTGTGGTGCAGATCCCATTCAAATCGGTAGCAGGCAATCTGCCGAAATACGCCAGACATATCTCTGTTTAGCTTTGCCATAAGTAGAGCGAGTCTCTGCTCTTCTTTAAGGTTCTTGCCTATTTCTTCTAACGTAAAATCTTCAAAAAACGTGCTTGCCACTTCGGCTACCGCAAGAGACGTACCAAACGAAAGAGCGTCCCGATTCTTTCGCATAAGCTCGTTGTGAATACCATGTCCTACTTCGTGAGCAAGAACTTCGGCATCATACATTGTGCCCGTATAGTTAAGAAGAATGTATGTGGGGTTAGAAACCAGTCCGCTCGCGCAGAAGGCTCCTCCGCTCTTGCCTGTATAAGGAAAAACGTCAATCTGCCCATTCCTGAGAAACCCATAGAAGATGCTTGTGCACTCGGGGTCAAGCGTTTTGAGTGTATTCCCTACAATACCCACCGCCTCTTCAAACAAGGGTAGGGAGGGCAGGTCTCCGTGCTGGGCTGACTTGTCGTGATAGACAATTGTCTTCTCTCCAAGAAGGCGAGCTTTCAGCTTGTAGTACCTTGAGGATATGTCAGCTCTAGAAGAAACGGCTTTCACAAGCGCGTCTACCGTTTTGCTCTCCATATCATCTGCAATGTGGCGGGCAAGGTCGGGCCTGGGCATTCCCCGAATCTCGTCATCAATCTTCTTATTTAGCAAAACCGCGTTTAGCTCGGCTGTTGCCGTATCCCCATGCTTGTCCATTGCCCTGTACGAAGCTTCTGCGGCGGCTTCTCGTGTTTCTTTGCTCTTGCTCTGGAGCAGGGCTAGTGTCTCTTCAAATGTTTTTTTCTCTTTCTGGCCCTGTACCTCTACCTCTTCTGTGGCAAAGAGATCAGAAACCATACCAACCCACTTTATGTGCGCGGGAAGAGTTTTAAGATTGAGAATACGCTCTTCCGCTTCGGAAAGAAGGTACCTGCCCTCTCGGAACAGCTGTTTGAGCATATTGCGGTACGGGCTAAGATTGGGAGCTGTCAGAAAGACGCGTTGCGTTTCTTCTGGAATCTTGGCAAGAGAAAGCAAGAAGAACTGCGTGTCATTCTGAAGAGCTATGGCCTTTTGTTGAATCAGTGTTTCCTTTGCTTTTATTATCGGACTTGTAGCGTCTTGAGAGGATCGCAAACTCCAGTAGTAAGACTCTTTCCCATATCCTTCGTATTTTGCGATCCACTGTTCGTATTCATCCAGGGCTTTGCGCAACACAGTAGAATCTGAAAGGTATTCTGTGTTTGTTTTCCAGCAAGAAACAAAAACAGAGGTCATTTTCTTGACCTCCTTCTCCCATGCTTGCATAGAGGGATCGTTGTCTCCCTGAAATAGCGGAGACAAATCCCAGGATGTTTGTGTATCCTGTTTTTTTGTCATAGAGTCCATACTTCTTAAAGCGGCGCAGTATGCTTGCGCCGCTCAAAGAACCATGCACTAGTTCTTCTTGAATGCTCCAAAGGCCAAGTATAGCGCAGAAATACCAACCAGCGCGTATACCGTAGTCACAAGGGTAGGCCACGCCCCAACCAACATCTCAACCAGGTTCCAGTTAAACACCACAAGTCCCCAGTTTAAGCCACCAATAACGGTAAGCCAGAACGCAACCATGCCCAATGTTCCTTTTTGTGTCATAAAAATGGTACAATATCTATACTATCGACCTTTTATATATTATATAACAGCAACTCTTGAATAGGAAGTGTCGGAAAGCCGGGAGTCGAACCCGGATCACGCGAACCCGAATCGCGCGTACTACCATTGTACTACTCTCCGTTACTGCACAAAGTACTTCTTTTTAATCTCTTGGTCAATGCGATCCTGAGCTTCATGCGCGACTACCTTTGACTTCTCTGCAATCTCTCGCAACTCGCTCTCGGAGAGCTTGCCCAATTCTTGCGCTCTTGTTTTGAGGTGCTCTTTTGTATTGAGAGTAGGGTCTTCTATAACCTCTTCCAAAAGGATGGCGAGTATCGCTCCCACAGCAGGACCGGGAGCAAAATCAAGAAGCTCCATGAGCTCACTTCCATTCAAGTTAAGCATTTTGGGACTAATGGGATCTTGCTTCACTTTTTCTACCATGGCTTTAAGATATCGCAGACGATAGGGTTGGGCTTTTGGCACTCCTGACCCAATGCGGTCGGCCTCTCGTACCAAAAAGAGGTCGTCAATATGATCCACTCCAACACGAGAAAGCAAACGACGCACTCCTTTCAGGGTAACCGCTTCGGGATCATACACAAACATGTGCTCTCTCACCAAAAGCGTAACCAGAGAGATTATTTCTTTAGGAAAGCGCAAGCGGTCTAAAATTTTATGAACCATTTTGGCCCCAACCACCTGGTGCCCATAGAATGTGCAGTTTTCTCCCTCTCCCTGTTTGGTGCGGGGCTTTGCTATGTCATGCAAAAGAGCCGACAATCTTACCACAAGGCTCCACCCCTTTTTTGCGGCATACTCCAAGGATTTAAGATTGTGTTCCCACACCGTATACGTGTGGTGCTTGTTTTGCGCCACACCAATACCTTCTTGAAGTTCTGGAATAATGTGTTCCAAAAGACCCAGCTTGCAAAACAACTCAACCCCTTGATCTGCGTGAGAAGACAAAAGCGTTTTTGAAAGCTCGTCTCTTATGCGTTCTTGAGAAATGTAAGAGAGCAGGTGAGACGAAGAAGCAATCTCGTCTTGAGTACGCGACTCTATGGCAAAATCAAGAACCGTAGCTAAACGCACAGCCCTCATCATGCGCAGAGCGTCTTCTTTAAATCTTGTTTTGGGGTCTCCCACCGCCCGAAGAATCTTTTTCTTCAAATCCTCTTCACCGCCAAATGGATCTATAATTTTGAATTTTACATTGTCATTTTGATTTTTGATTTTTGATTTTTGGATTTGTAGTGCTATGGCATTGACGGTAAAGTCTCTGCGGGCCAGATCTTCTTCAATAGTTTTGGCGTAGAACACTTCTTCTGGGTGACGCATGTTTTCATACGCGGTTTCTGTGCGATATGTTGTTACCTCAATCTGGGAAAGTTTAGGATTTGCGCTTCCCGTTAGTACCGTAACCGTAAAAAACCTATTTTCATAAAAGTGTTTGGGGAATATTTTCTGGATTTCTTCTGGTTTTGCAGACGTGGCAATGTCCCAGTCTTTGGGCTCTCGCCCCAAGAAAAGATCCCGCACACAGCCTCCAACCACATACGCTTGAAAGCCATGACTCTCAAGTTCTTGTGTGATACTTTGCACTTCACTGGGAATGGTGTATTCTTTCACTGCTTCATCCTAGCTGAATGGATTGAAGTTTTCAATGTATTAGGGTATATAGAGGAGGATCGCCCCTGTGGTGAAATGGATATCACGCGACGCTTCGGACGTCGTATTGTGGGTTCGAATCCTGCCGGGGGCACAATATCCTGTTACTGTCCTGTGTAGTACGTAATTTTTACAATTGTTAAAAACACGTACTTTACTTCCCATGTCCACTACCGTGTCCACTTCGTAGGTGGACATGGTTGTTCTACGCAGACTGTTGCGCTTCTTGTGTTAACGCAATATACTGAACAAATGATAGGTGAGAGAATGATAGGAAAGAGAGGGACTGCGCTCATGATTGGGATCCTGCTATTTACGGGACTTTTTGTTGCGTTGCCCAATATTGTACAAGCTC
>JAUYLB010000028.1 GCA_030699785.1 bacterium | reverse complement strand
TGGAGTTGTGCTGGGAGCCACTGTTTTGGTGGGATTGGCCCTATCCATTTTTGGCGCATTAGGGAACATTCCGGTTATAGGAAAAATATTCAACACTGTTCTGGAGCGGTCTGATCAGGTGGATGTATTTGATATTGAGTAATGATGTGGATAACTCAACCGAACCAAGTTGAGCCCAAACCAAGTTGAGCCCAAGAGAACTCGCCGGCAAGGAGGCCCCATACAACAACAAGTTGTGTATGGGGTAAAATTTTTGATATAGTATATCCATGAAACGTAGATTACTTGCCTCTTCCTTTCTTATTATCTTTTTCTCTCTTCTGTTTTCTGTGCCGGGCGCTGTAGGCGCATCCACACAAGCAGAAAGGGAAAGACTTACTCAGATTATCCAGATACTCCAACAAGAGGTCCGCGTTCTGCAATCTTTAATGGAGAATATGCAATCCAGTAAAAATATCACCGCGCGCTCATACGTAGTAGTAAACCTATCAACCAATACAACTCTTTTGGAGAAAAACACAAACATCTTGTATCCCATTGCGTCTGTGACCAAACTTATGAACGCGGTGATAGTGCGTGAACAAATTAAAGGAGACCCTACCATAACGCTTACAGAGCCCATGCTGAGACCCCTTGGACATAGCCCCACCCTTTTTAAAGGACTGAATGTGAGTGTCAAAAATCTTCTTCAAGCAAGTCTTATCCAGTCAACAAACGATGCTTCGGAAGCGTTGGCGCATGTTGTGGGAAAAGAAACATTTGTAATCCTTATGAACCAAAAAGCAAAGGAGCTGGAAATGGAAAGCACCGTCTTTTACGATGCTCATGGACTTAACCTTGCAAATCAATCTACCGCTTTAGACCTTGTAAAGCTTGCGCGGTATGTATACCAGAACCACCCTGAAATTTTACAGATTACCAGAGAAAACGACTTCTGGCTTCCGGACGCGACGGGAAGATCTCTCAAGTTTATGAACATGAACAATTTTTACCCTCTCTCTTCTTTTGTGGGGGGCAAAACCGGGTATCTGCCGGAAGCAAAACAGACACTTGTTTCGATCTTTCAAGTAAACGGAGATCCTCTTGCTATCATTGTGCTATCCTCAAGTAATCGCCAGGCTGATGTGTTTGCCATTCTTAGAAAACTAAAAGAGTAAGACCTAGCTCAAACTAACCGAGAGTAAGTTATCCACACCTTGATTCGGTCGAGTTATCCACACCTTAACCGAATCAAGGAAATATTGTGCGACATTACAGCGTAAAAAGTTGACGATCGTCAACTTTTTACGCTCCCTTGTCTTGCGAGTTCTGGTTGCTTGCAACAGAGGGATTTGTGTGGTACAGTACTACCGTTTAGAATAGGAAATTCGTTTACGGGTATATGTAGCCTTTACGATCTTCCTCTGCTGTGAGGAGATTTTTTATTCACCTACTCTTTGCTTATTATGGAAATCAGAAACATCGCCATTATTGCCCACGTGGATCATGGGAAAACCACGCTTACAGACGCTATTCTGCGCCAGACCGGAGCAGCCAACAGCGAAGAAAGCATGGATTCAAACGCGCTTGAAAAAGAGCGTGGTATTACCATCTACTCAAAAAATGCCGCTATCCTGTATAAAGATACAAAGATTAACATTGTAGATACGCCGGGGCACGCGGACTTTGGATCCGAGGTGGAACGAGTTTTGCGTTCAATAGACTCGGTGCTTCTGGTAGTAGACGCGCAGGAGGGGCCCATGCCTCAAACTCGATTTGTGCTCAAAAAGTCTCTAGAACTTGGGCTATGTCCTATTGTTGTCATAAATAAAGTAGATAAGCCGGCGGCCAACCCAAGTCGCGTGCATAACGAGGTTTTTGAACTGTTCGCCGAACTTGGAGCAAGCGAAGATCAGCTGGACTTTCCAGTGGTGTACGCTGTTGCGCGAGAGGGAATTGCCAAACGCGATCTTACAAGCAAAGCAAAGGATATTACGCCCCTGCTAGATGCTATTTTAGAGCATGTGCCAACAGCCTCAAAAGACGTAAAAGAACCCTTTCGCGCTCAGCCATTTAACTTGGCATATGACAACTTTTTAGGAAGACTTGCTATTGTCCGCGTATATAGTGGTAGTATTAACTTTGGGGATACTGTGTTTGTAAAAAAGCATTCGGGGCAGACAATGTCACACAAAATAACCAAGTTATTCACGTTTGAGGGTACAAGCAGAAAAGAGGCGCAGGTTGTTGAGGCGGGCGATATTGCTATGATTGCGGGGCTTCCCGATGTTTATATTGGCGATACTCTGGCAACATCCGCAGACGCCCCCCTTTTGGAAAGTATATCGGTGGATGAGCCCACCATTGAGCTGACGTTTCTGGTAAACAACTCTCCGTTCGCGGGCCGTGAGGGAAAATTTGTGACAAGCAGACAGCTACGCGAGCGCCTAGAAAAAGAGCTGGAAATAAACGTTGGGCTAAAAATTGAGTTTGACACGCAGTCAACCGAGCAGTTTATTGTGCGCGGAAGAGGAGAACTGCATATTGCCATTCTGCTGGAAAACATGCGCAGGGAAGGATATGAGATGCAAGTGTCTCAACCGCAGGTAATTATGAAAGAAATAGACGGCAAGAAGCATGAGCCGTTTGAAGAAATAATCATTGACGTACCCCAAGAGTTTCAGGGTACAGTCATTGAGCGCCTTGGTTCTCGCGGAGCGCAAATGGTAAACATGGAGATTGGAGAGGGTCGTTCATTTATTCAGTTTGAAGGTCCAAGCAGAGGACTGTTTGGGTATCGAAACCAATTTGTTATAGATACAAAGGGAAACGGTATTTTTGCAAGTCGAGTTATTGGGTATCGTCTATACGCGGGAGAAATTTCACACAGGCAGGTGGGATCAATGATTTCGGGAGCAACCGGCAAGGCGTTGGCGTTTTCGCTTGCCAACCTGCAAACCAGAGGAACATTGTATATAAAAGAGAATACAGAGGTGTATGAGGGTATGGTGATTGGGAACACGGCAAAGGGGGAGCAGATGACAGTCAATCCCATTAAGGGAAAGCATCTTACCAATATGCGATCCGCTTCCGCGGATGAGGCCATTAACCTTACGCCTCCCCAACTCATGACCATTGAAACAGGGCTGGAGGTTATGGACGAAGATGAATATCTGGAGGTAACTCCCTTAAGCGCGCGCCTGCGCAAGAGGCACCTCACAGAGACAAATCGGGTGCGAGCGAAGCGTTCTGGGAAATAAGAAATATCCAGATTTCATCGCTCGAATATATTTTCTCTGCGACCGTCATAAAACTCTGCTAAGTTTTTGACTCACTCTCGCGCCGTCGCGCTCCGAGGGCCGCTTAGAAAACATATCTCTCGCTACATTCTACATTCGTGATGCAAAAAATATAGGTTTGAAACCGTCCTATTGCTGGGGCGGTTTTTACGTCTGGAAATTTCTGTGATACAGTATTATTACTATGTTGTCAGAAAATACCACGCCAGAACCGGAAGACAAGCCCGCGGATCTTGCTAAAGTGAGAACAATGCGAGAAGATATTGCCCGCCTTCGCGAGAGGGGGGATGTTTCTTTGAGCATCCAATCTATAGAACCTCCAGAAGCTCCGGAAGAACGTGTGAGAGAAATATCCAAGGAAGCGTCAGAAGAAGATTCTTCTGGTGCCAGTGCCCTCTCAAGCACAAAAGAAATCGAAGAAGCAATCCAAGCAATCGCGCCAGAATGGGAAGCGCTAAAGAAGCAAAAAGAAGAGCTCGCAATATCTATCCAGCGTATTCAGAACAAAGAGCTTGTTGCTGTTCTTGATCGTGAACGTTTGGCAGAGGAACAGAATCACAACAGAGAACGGCAGAAAGAGTCTGTATCTGATTCGGAGCGCCAAGAATTTATGAAGCAACAGTGGGAAGTAGAAGACGCGAGAAGAGCGGTGGAGCGTGAGCGCTGGGAGGTGGAAGACAGAATATACGAGATTCAAAAAGAGCTCGACAAAGTAGAAGATCGACTCAAAGAAATCTCTGAGCAAGAGCAAATGCTCCAGTGGCAGAGAGAGCATCAGAAGGATAAAGAGGATCGCAAGGCATTAGAAGATCGGCTTAAAAAGGAAGAGCGTCGACTTCAAGATGTTCAAGAGAAAAAAGTCGAACAGGAAAAGATAGTTCAAGAAAAACAAAAAGAGCAAGAAAAGATTACCGAGTCATTCAAGAAAGCAAAAGAAAAAGAGAATGCCCTAAATCTAGAGATTGATGCTATTGAGAAACAAGAACAGGAAGCGATTGGTTCACAGCAGTCCAGAGAGATAGAACAGACGCGGTGGGAGCGAGAGCAGGAGCGCAGAGCGCACCAGCAAGAAGCATGGGATCAGCAGAGCAAAAAGCGACGAGTAGACAAGGAAGTGGAAAAGATTCTGGCACGATTTCAAACAACCGTGGATCAAGAAAATGAGATTCAAGAACGTGCGCGCATACTTCAGGATCGCGAAAAAGAACCTCTTTCCCCATCTTCTCATGACATAAAAAAATTCTCAATTCCTTTGTGGGTAAAGTATGTTGCGCTTGGAGCGGTTATTGTTCTTGTCCTTGTTGTATTTTTTCTTTCGTTTCGCTCTGTGTGGATTAAAATCTAGCGAGCAGAAGGAATATGTGGTTGCGCAATCATTACAAGAAAGGTACCATATAAGTATATGAAAAACTTAATAGGAAAGGTTGCTCTTGTAACGGGTGCTCAGCAGGGTATGGGAAAGGCAGACGCGCTGGCTCTTGCGAGCAGAGGAGCCATGGTTGCCGTTACCGATTTAAATGAGGGAAAGTGCCAAACAGTTGTAGATGAGATTATCTCTAATGGGGGCAAGGCTATCGCGTTTGCTATGGATGTATCCAAAAGAGATCAGGTAGAGGCGGGGGTGGCAAGAACGGTTCAAGAGTTTGGACGGCTGGATATCCTGGTGAATAACGCGGGTATTTTTCGTCCTAAGTCATTTATGGAAATAACTGAAGAGGATTGGGACGCTACAATCAATATTAATCTCAAAGGACAGTTTCTCTGCGCCCAATTAGCTGCCAAGGAAATGGCAAAGAACAAGTGGGGAAGAATCATCAACATATCTTCTGTTGCGTCTGGGCAAACCGGAGTCGGAATCGCGGGAGGTGCTCACTATACGGCCTCTAAAGGAGGGGTACTCGGACTTACAGAATCTCTTGCCATAGAGTTGGCGCCTTTGGGCATTACGGTAAATTCCATTGCCCCCGGAGCCATTGATACACCCATGATCGCGGGGGCGGGATTTTCCAAAGAACAGCTAGATGGACTGGTTTCTACCGTTCCTCTTAAGCGCATGGGAACGCCCGAAGAAATCGCCTCTGCGGTGGTTTTTCTTGCTTCTGAAGACTCAAACTATATGACGGGCTCCACTATGTATGTGGATGGCGGATGGTTGGCTTCTTAAAATGATAAACGGGTGGACACGCGTCTCAATTATTAGAAATTCTGGTAGGGGCTGTCCCTACCAGAATTTTTGTGTTAGCCTAACGACATGAAAGAGAAAAAACACAACACACAGGGGAAAACAGTGAGTATCGCGGGTGTTATGAAAATTACCGGAGAGGGCGTGGGATATGTGGAATCTTCAGACCTGGAAGAAGACGCGCAAATTCAGCCTCGCTTTCTTGGTACGGCTCTTCATCGGGATGCGGTGGAGATTTCTTTATTTCCACAGAGAAAAGGAGAACGATTGACAGGAGAAGTAACTCGCGTTGTTCAGCGAGCAAAAACAAAATTTGTGGGAACAGTGCGAAGAAAAGCAGGCGACTCGTTCTGTTTTGTGGCTCCCGATGATACGCGCATGTATGTAGACATATTCATTCCTCGCATTGAGAATGACCAGGTTCAAGATGGAATAAAGGTAATGGTTGAGATGACCGAGTGGCGGGAGTCTCAAAAGAGTCCGGAGGGAAAAATCATTCGTGTTATTGGAAAAAGCGGAGAGCATGAAACCGAAATGCAGGCAATTGTATTTGAGCGAGGTTTGCAGATAGGGTTTCCGGAAGCGGTGGTTCAAGAAGCCCGAGCTTTCCAAAAAACCAAAGCCCAGATTATTTCACTAGAGGCCTTGAAACGAAAAGACTTTCGAGATCGCGTAACATTCACCATTGATCCCTCTGACGCAAAAGATTTTGACGACGCCCTCTCTTTTAGAGAAGTGTCAGAAGGAATATACGAAGTGGGAGTGCATATTGCGGATGTTTCATTCTTTGTGAAAGAGAATACTGTTCTTGATCAAGAAGCGTACGAACGCGGTTTTTCTCTGTACTTGGTAGATCGCACTATTCCGATGCTTCCAGAAGAGCTCTCTAACGATCTTTGTAGTTTGAATCCCCACGAAGACAAGCTTGCGTTTTCTGCCGTGTTTCACCTTACAAACAAAGGAGAGGTGCAAAAACGATGGTTTGGGCGCACCGTTATTCGCTCCGACACCAGATTTGCCTACCAGCAGGCGCAAGCAGTTATCGATCAGGGGGAGGGTCCTCACGCCAAAGAGCTAAAAGTTCTCAACAGTATTGCTCTGTCTTTAAGAGAGGATCGAGTAAAGAGAGGAGCGTTGGACTTTGACCAAGCCGAGGTAAGAATAGAGCTTAATGAGCGGGGATTTCCAATCAGCATTTCGGAAAAAGAGCGGTTAGAAACTCACAAGCTTGTTGAAGAGCTCATGGTCCTTGCCAATAGAGAGGTGGCAGAAGAGTTTATTCGAGCTTCGGGAAATGTAAAGGAGGGAGCCGGTATATTCCGTATTCACGAAGAACCCAAAAAAGAAGAGATTAGAGAGCTTTCTGTCTTTCTTCGTCAATTAGGATATGAACTAAAAATAGGAAAAGAAGGCGTAGAAGCAAAAGACCTTAATGATCTGTTTTTGAAACTTGAGGGGCGCCCGGAGGAATCTCTGGTAAAGACCGTTGCGCTCAAGTCTATGACAAAGGCTGTCTATTCTACGAAGAGCGTTGGCCACTTTGGCTTGGCGTTAAATCACTATACCCACTTTACTTCTCCTATCCGCAGATATGCCGATCTTTTGGTGCACCGCATTATGAATGATTACCTTTCAGAAAAACAGACTTCAGTAGAAAAGCACGAACAGTACCGTCAGGCGGCAGATTACTTGTCTCGCCGAGAGATGGATGTGGTGGATGCCGAACGCACATCCATTACGGTCAAGCAAATTGAGTTTATGCTTGAGCGTGTTGGAGAAGTGAGGAAAGGAGTTATCTCGGGCATAAGCAACTGGGGCATATTTGTGCAAGAGCTAGAGACAAAAGCGGAAGGCATGGTGCGACTTCGTAATATGCAAGACGACTACTACGTGTTTGATCGAGAATCCTACTCTATTGTGGGATCCCGCACCAAAAAACGCTATACCATAGCAGACGTGGTAAAAGTAAAAGTTGTGGGAGGAAGTATAGAGAAACGTCAGCTGGACTTCACGTTTGCTCCGTAATATGACAGAGAGTATATCGCTTATTGTCAAAACTGGAGCAAGAGAAAATGCCGTGAGCGAACTGGACGGAAAATTGGTGGTACGCGTGAAAGCTCACAGAGAGAAAGGAAAGGCGAACAACGCGGTTCTGCGCATACTTTCAGAACATCTTAAAGTTCCCGTCTCTTCTCTTTCACTTGTTTCTGGAAAGACATCTTCTCGTAAGATTGTACGAGTTGTACAAGTATGATACTATGCGTTCAATGAAACGAGGAATTCTTGCCTTTATTGTCATTGCCATCCTTGCTCCTCTCATGCTTGGCGTGGGAATGATGAGTGACGAACACCCTCACTCTTTGTGCGCTATCTCGTTTACCAAGCAAGTCCCGTGCCCTGCGGAGGGAGTTATTACATCAGCCCTCTTCCACCTAACGGGTATGAAGGCAATGTGGACGGTGGTGTTGCAAGGGAGTCTATTGGCCTTACTCTTGTTGTTTGTATCTTTTCTCTTACCTATTCCTCCTCTCTTGCTGATTGAACAACAGCGAGAAATAAAGGGAGTGACAAAGGCTTCTGTTCTTGGGGGAGTATCTCTCTCCTGGCTTTGTTTGCGCGCGCACAGCCCAACAATGACCTAAGAGTACGGGAAAAAGCGAAGAGAAGTCGCTTTGCTTTTCCGGTACTCTTTGATATCCTCGCATGTTGAGGATGTTTTGTTGTTGATTACTATTTTGAATTATAAGCTCTATGTTCAAAAACATATTTTTCACACGAGCTTGTAATCAAAGATTACTATGAAAAACGCAAATATTTTTTGGATTGTTCTTAGTCTCCTGATTCTTGGAGGTGTAGCGGGAATGGTTTTTCGAAACGATTCTCCAGCCCTTTCTTCTGGAGAGGGAGTGGAAGTTGTTGTGTATCGCGATGCCTCGTGCGGATGTTGTAAAGTGTATGCCGACTACTTGGAGCGTCTTGGATTTTTGGTGCGTCAGGAGATAGAGCCAAACATGGGAGCAGTAAAACAAGAGTATGGAATTCCCAATGAGCTTGCAAGTTGTCACACAACAATCATTGGCGACTATGTTGTAGAGGGGCATATTCCCGTGCAGGCCATTGAAAAGCTCTTAGCGGAAAAGCCCGATATCAAAGGTATTGCCATGCCCGGAATGCCACAAGGCTCTCCCGGAATGCCAGGCGCCAAAATTGGCGTATGGAAAATACACACCCTTGAGCGGGACGGGAGTAGTAATGTATTTCTTGAGCTATAGTATGAGTACTCTATTCTTTGTACTCCTCGCGCTTCTGGCGCCACGCATGGTCTTTGCGCACTGTCCATTGTGCACGGTTGGAGCGGCAGCTGCCGGGGGTGTTGCCTTATACTTTGGCGTTAGTCCGTTTGTGGTGGGAATATTCATTGGAGCTGCTCTCTTTTCTATGGGGTGGTGGTTCGGACATCTTGTTTCGTCGCGTTTCTCTCGCGCCTTGTTCTGGCCAGTTACGCTTGGAACATTCGCCTTGAGTCTTTTCCCTCTTCTACCACTTTTTCGGGAAGTAATTCCTCTCTATGTTTCCATGGCGGGGGAATATGGTTCTCTCTTGCACCGTGTGTACGTGCTAGACTTGTTCTTTATGGGAAGTCTTGCGGGAGCCGGCATTGTGCTTATCTCTCCGTTTGTAAGTTCTAAAATAACACAAATAGCCACAAGACAGCTTGTGCCGTACCAGGGAGTTTTGGTTACCCTTGTTCTTCTTGTAATCCTGGCTCTTGTTTCTTCTTTTGCCCTATGAGCTGGATTCTTATCGCGCTTATCTCTATTTCTCTCTTATTCTTTTTCTTTCTTGGAATAAAGGAGCGATTAAAGTTAAGCATATGTCCGTTGTGTTTGGCAGTGTCTGGTACGTGGGCCGTGCTTTTGGTTCTGTACCTTGGATGGAGCATGGGCAACCCCATTCTCTTAGGTGTTTTGATGGGGCAGTCGGTATTGGGGCTTGTTTCGCTTGCAGAGAAAAAAGCTCCTCACTCCATTGCTCTGTTTCGCCTTCCGCTTCTCCTTACCCTAACGTTTCTTGCGGTGGCGCTGATATTGGGCGAGTTTCACTTGTCTGCCGGCATTTTTGTGCTGGGAATATGGGTGGTATTTGGTATTTTGTGGGTAAAGAGAAGCGAGTCGGCGCGTTCGTTTGTTTTGAGCATCATCTCGTGTTGCAAAGATTGGTAACCAATGTGTATTACAAAACTTTTGTTCGGATATATTTTTTCCGCGAACCGTCATAAAATCCTGCTGGATTTTTGACTCGCTCTCGCGCCGTCGCGCTGCGAGAGTCGCTTAAAAAACATATCTCTCACAAAGTTTTGTAATTCAGAATAATCAAATGTCTATGACCACTGATTTTAAGAAAACAGCGACAACTTTCATTTCCGAAAACCCATGGCGCGCTCTGGCTCTTGGTCTTGCCGTTGTGTTTTTGTCCTCTTCTCTGTTTGAGGTTCAGGTGCGTGTTGTTCCAAGATTTTTGCCTTCTTCTGCTGTACCGGCCGAAAAAAAGCAAAGCGCCATTGATCCTGGAAAGGTTCAAGAGCTTCTCGCGCAAATATTGCCCACGGGAATTCCCGCCGTGTACGGAGCAGAACTTGGTATTTCGTATGACGGGGTAAATCCCAGTGATCCAAAACTGGCCGATCAGACAATCTCAACAATGGGGCAAATGGATATGGATCTTACGTTAGAAGGGGACCATCTCAAGAGGTACATTGATATTTTGTACAATCAGCACAAAGGAATGTCGTGTGAGTATTGCTGTGACGTGCCTGCCATTATCTTCGAAAACGGAGAACCTGCCTGTGGATGCGCCCACAGCTACGCTATGCGGGGATTGGCAAAGTATCTCATTCTCAACCATGGAGAGAGCATGACAGACAAAGAGATTCTTGAAGAAATGGGAAAGTGGAAGGTTTTGTTCTTTCCCGACATTCACGCGCAAAAAGCGGCTGTTATGCAACAGCTAGGCATGGAGATTGACTACATAAGCTTAACCTCCAATGAAAACAGGGGAATAGAGCGGGGGAGCGACGTAGGAAGCATGGTAGGAGGCTGCTAGGTTGACACAAATACCCCCCAGGGGTATAATGGGGCGCAATGAAGAAAAATCTCAAAGACAAAGCAATGCGCCGGCTTCGCATTGTGGAGGGGCAGGTGCGAGGCCTGCGAAGCATGGTTGAGAAAGAGCAGTATTGCGTGGATATTGTTACCCAATCATTCGCGGTAAAACAGGCGCTTTCTGGCGTGGAAGATTTGATTTTGGAAAATCATCTTTCAACCCATGTGGTTGAGCAGATGCGGTCGGGCAAAGAGATAAAAGCAATCAAAGAAATTCTGGAAATTCAAAAGCTTTCTAGAAAGTCCAGAGGGTAAGGGGGCGGAGTTCAAACTCAATCCGATGTGAGTTTGAACCCCGCCCCCTTAATAGAAACATATATATGATTTTTAGGTCTGTAACATATGGATTTGTTGGCGCCATGGCTCTTCTTGCTGTGTATTTTTCTGTTCTTTTTCTCATCTCCGGCTGGTCGTTCACGCTGGATCAGTTTGGTCAATTCTGGTATTTTGTTACGTCTTTGGCAATCGGGTTTGGTATTCAGATTGGGCTCTACGCTCACTTAAAGCATATTACGCATACCCAGCGTGTGTCTGGTAGTGTGCTTGGGGTATCGGGAACAACATCCACGGTTGCTATGCTTTCTTGTTGCGCTCACTACCTGGTCAATATTCTTCCCGTTATAGGAGTGGTTGGAGCCGTAAGTATCATAGCTCAATACCAGGTAGAGCTGTTTTGGGTGGGATTGGCGTTCAACGCAGGAGGTATTATATATATTGGAAGAAAAATAATTAATGTTTCACAATTGTCATGAAAAACAACATTGTCTTTTTTGTTCTTTTTGCCCTCATTCTTGCGATTGGAGTGGGAGTTCGAGCGTTTGCCGTGTCTGTTGGTGAGAGAGAATCGCAAAAGCAAGAGATTCAGACAGGTTTGGAAACGCAAACAATCAGCGCGGGAACGGTAACAATAAGTGTTACGCCCACGCGTGCTTTGGAGGGCGAAATGCTGTTTAGCGTATTATTAGACACTCATTCTGTAGAGCTTACCGCCAACCTTGAGAGGGACGCTGTTCTTCAAACCAATCAAGGCAAAGAGTACCGGCCAACCGGTTGGGAGGGAGATCCGCCGGGAGGGCATCATAGAACCGGAGTCCTTGCGTTTTCTTTGACTTCTCCCTTGCCACAATCCATAACGCTCTTGCTGTCTGGAGTAGAAGGCGAGACCCCTCAGAGTTTTTTCTGGATTCTTCCCTAATATCTAACTCACATTTTTATGGACCATTCCTGCTGTCATCCCCAAGATCGTCAAACACCCGCGCCCAAGGGGCAAGATGTGGTGTATACCTGCCCCATGCATCCCGAAATTATTCGGGACAAGCCCGGTATGTGCCCGGAGTGTGGCATGGCGCTGGTGCCCACAACAAAAAAAGAAAAAGAACACAACAAACATGAAGGGCACTCCACGCGAATGTTCCTGGTAAAATTCTGGATAAGTTTGGTTCTTACGCTTCCCATTGTTGCGTACTCTAACCTTCCCGAACTTCTGCTGGGATGGCAAGCACCGGTGTTTCCCGGATCCTCATACCTTGGTTTGGTGCTAGGTTCCATGGTGTTCTTTATTGGTGGATGGATATTTCTTGCGGGAGCCGCAAGAGAAATACAAGGAAGACTACCGGGCATGATGACGCTCATTGCTCTTGCCATTACATCTGCCTATGCCTGGAGCGTATACGCAACCTTTGCGGGAGAAATGACGCTTTTCTGGGAGCTTGCCACGCTTATCACTATAATGTTGCTTGGTCACTTTATAGAGATGAAGTCGGTGCAAGGAGCCAGGGGAGCTTTAAAGGAGTTGGCAAAACTCTTGCCGGATACGGCAGAAGTAATTCAAAATGCAAAAATCAAAAATCAAAATGACACATCAAAATTCAAAATTCAAACAAAAACAACCCCAATAAGAGAACTCAAGGTTAACGATGTTGTGCTGGTAAAACCTGGAGAAAGAATACCAGCCGATGGAAAAATACAAGAGGGGCAGTCAGATGTGGACGAATCCATTGTGACTGGAGAATCGGCCCTTGTGGCAAAACAGCCGGGAGACGAAGTAATCGCGGGAACCATAAACGGAGATGGCTTCCTCCACATAACGGTAACCAAGATTGGAGAACACACCTTTTTGGCAGGCGTTATGCGTTTGGTTGAAGAAGCGCAATCCTCTAAATCTCGTCTTCAGCTTCTTTCCGACAAAGCGGCACTGGTTCTTACCATTATTGCGGTTGTAGCGGGAACAATAACTCTGATTACCTGGCTGGCTCTTGGATCGGGAGCCGCGTTTGCCGTTGCTCGCCTTGTTGCCGTGCTGGTGATTGCCTGTCCGCACGCGCTGGGACTTGCTGTTCCGCTGGTTGCTTCTATTTCTACAAATATGGCGGCATCCAATGGCTTTCTCGTGAAACAACGTATTGCTCTAGAACAGGCTCGATCGGTGGATGTTGTTTTGTTTGACAAGACAGGAACGCTCACAAAAGGAGAGTTTGGTGTTGTTTCTGTTATTCCCTCCCCCGGATTTTCTGCAAAAGATGTATTGGCGCTTGGGTCCGCGATAAACCAAAATTCAGAACACGCAATCGCTCGCGCAATGGTGCGAGACGCGGAACAAAAGAATATTGTGTTTACTCAATCTAAAAACTTTAGGCGACTTCCAGGTAAAGGGGCCTCGGGAGAAGTTGAAGGAAAGCTTGTATCTGTTGGATCGTTAGAGTTGGTACAAGAACTGGGAGGACAAACAAGTGTAGAAGTTGCGGATCTTGAGCAACAGGGCAAAACTATTGTTTATGTAATGATTGAGAGTGAAGTTGTGGGAGCCGTTGCTTTAGCCGACATGATAAGAGAAGAGTCGCGGGAGGCAATCCAAGGCCTTCAGAAGCAGGGAGTAAAGGTTGCTATGATAACCGGAGACTCAAAAGAGGTTGCGTCTTGGGTGGCGAGCGAACTTGGCATAGACCAGTACTTCGCCAGAGTACTTCCCGCGGAGAAAGCTTCAATTGTAAAAAGACTTCAAGAAGGAAGTGTTGCGGGGTTTGAAAATTGGAAATTAAAAATTGGAAATTCCAACCAAAGGCTGGTTGTTGCCATGGTAGGAGATGGAATAAACGATGCCCCGGCGCTCACGCAAGCTGATCTTGGTATTGCCATTGGAGCCGGAACAAACGTTGCCATTGAATCTGCGGGTATCATACTTATGAGAAACGATCCACGGGATATTGCTCGTATCTTGCGACTCTCAAAGCTCACGTATCGGAAGATGATACAAAATCTTTTCTGGGCTACGGGATATAACGTGTTGGCTATTCCTCTGGCCGCGGGAGCAATGTTTTCGCAAGGCATTGTGCTAGATCCCGCGATTGCCGCGGTGTTTATGTCTGCTTCCACAGTCATTGTATCATTCAACGCCCTCCTACTTAGAAGAGCAACCCTTTGAAATGTGCTATCCATGCTCTGAATCTTGTGGTAAAATATTCTCATGAATTCGGCTGCAAGACTTGGTATCAAGGGCAAGATTCTTTTGGCGTTACTCGGGTTTTTTGTGCTTGCATTCTTTACTGCCAACGTACTTTGGGCGTTTTCTTCGCGTCCTGTTATTGAACGCCACGAGCTTCAAAACCAAGAGGGCATTGCGTGGGAAACCGTTCTTCCCGTGCTTGATGTGGGGTACCTTAACATTGCTATTCTGTTGTTTGTGGTAGGAGTGGCTGTTGCCGTGGGAGCGAGTCTGTGGTTTGCGAATCGTCTGGCTCATCCTGTGCAGGAGCTACACAAAGGGGTGGAACAGATTAGAAAAGGAAATCTTTCTTATCGAGCCGATATTCGCACCAAAGATGAAGTTGAGGATCTGGCAAAAGCGTTCAATCACATGCTTGACGATCTGGAGAAATCCAGAATGGCGCTAGAAGAGTCAGAAGCCGTGCTCAAGGTGCGGGTGCTTGCCCGCACGCGAGAATTAGAAGAGCTGGCAAAAAGCCTGGATCTAAAGGTAAAAGACAAAACCAAAGAGCTAGAACAAAAAGTCAAAGAGCTTGAGAAGTTCAACAAGCTTGCCGTCAAGCGAGAGCTCAAAATGATTGAGCTTAAAAAAGAGCTACAAGAAGCGAAAGAAAGCAATGGAAACAGGAATTCTTGAACTGGCTCTAGTTTTTACAGTGGCGGCCGTGCTTGGCACATTGGCTGTTGTGTTGCGCCAGCCTTTGGTGCTTGCCTACTTGGCAACAGGCGCTCTTATTGGATACCTAAATATCTTTCACATTGCAGACAGAGAAGTGTTTTCGGTGTTTGCCGATCTGGGAATTATGTTTTTGCTTTTTCTTGTTGGTATGGAAATGAACTACACCTCTCTCAAAAAAGTGGGAGGCGTATCTCTGCTAGTGGGTTTGGGCCAAGTTCTATTCACAGCCTTTTTTGGCTTTTTATTGGTACTGGGTTTGGGATTCCAGCCAATCCACGCGCTTGTTATTGCAATCGCGCTCACGTTTTCTAGTACCATTATTATTGTAAAACTGCTATCCGACCGCAAGGCCCTCCAGAGCTTATACGGGAAGATCAGCATTGGGTTTTTGCTGGTGCAAGATATGGTGGCAATTCTTGCGCTTGTGGTGATCGCGGGAATCGGAGAGGGGGGAAAAGTAGATATAATAGGACTTGGTACCAGCATTCTTTGGGGGATTGTGCTGTTTTGTTCCATGATGATTCTGGGGCGCACAATCCTTCCTCGTCTGCTGGATGTGATTGCTCGTTCCCAAGAGTTGCTCTTTTTGTTGAGCTTGTCGTGGGTCTTTCTAGTGGCAGCGGTGGTGAGCTGGTTGGGATTTTCCATTGAAATTGCGGGGTTTCTTGCGGGCATAGCGCTGGCAAACTCGTCTGAACATTACCAGATTGCGCACCGCATTAAGCCCTTGCGAGATTTCTTTATCTTGGTGTTCTTTGCTATTCTGGGCGCCTCTCTTGTTCTCTATCAGATATCTTCTCTCTGGCTACCTATTATAATCCTGTCTCTCTTTGTTTTGATTGGAAACCCGCTCATTGTCATGGCCATTATGGGACTTCTTGGGTATCGCAAAAAGACAAGCTTTCTTGCGGGCATTACGGTGGCTCAAATATCAGAATTCAGTCTCATTCTTGCCGTACTGGCATATCGCCTGGGGCATATCTCAAGCGAAATTGTGGGCATTATATCTGCCGTGGGGGTTATTACCATCACGATTTCCACCTACCTTATCACGCACGCAGACAGGGTGTTTGTCGTTCTCTCTCCCGCGCTTGGAATTTTTGAACGTTCTATTGTTCGCAAAGAAGAGGGATTCAAAGAGAAGGAAAGTCGCATTGTTCTTATTGGACACGACCGCACCGGCAGGTCTATTGCCTCGCGTCTGTCAAAAGAAGACACGCTTGTGGTAGACTTTAACCCCGACGTTGTTTCTGAACTTCAGCACAAGGGATTTCGATGTGTATTTGGAGACGCGGGGGACCCTGATATTGCAGAATCCATTAACTTCTCTTCTACTCAACTGGTTATCTCCACAACTCCCACGTTGGAAGACAACAGGAGTATTCTTGCCATTCTCAAAAATTTGCCCTCTCCTCCCGCGGTTATTGCCAGGGCAGAGTCTCAAGGGGACGCGGATATTCTGATTCGCGAGGGAGCAGACTATGTATTTATCCCGCTTCTGTATTCGGGCGAACACCTAGGAAGAGCCGTCTCTCGTTTTAGTAAAGACATCTCTCAACTTCTGGAAGAACTACGGCAAAACTATTGACATTGACAGGAAGGTGACGATGACGATGACTGTGACTGTGACAGGAACATGAGAATGACTATGACAGGAAGGTGACGATAACAATGACTATGACTATGACAGGAGACAGAGATTTGTACGGATTTCGATTCAGAGAATGGGATATATATAAAGATGCAAGGTTATTTAGGAATGAAATAAATATAATACTTAAAAACTATCCAAGAGAGGAAATCTATGCTCTTATTGATCAGACCAGAAGAGCTCTCAATTCAATAATACTGAACATTGCCGAGGGTGCAAATAAAAATACCGACAAAGATACAAGAGTATATATAAATCGAGCTCACTGTTCGCTAGATGAAGTTGTTTCTTGTCTTGATTGCGCATTGGACGACAAATATATCACACAAAAACAGCACGAAGAAGCGATAATTAAAGCCAGTAGTTTGGCGAAAAGATTGAAAGGGTTTACCCGGTATTTGTCATAGTCAAAAGTTACTCTCTATTTGTTATAGTTAAAAGTCATGATTAATGGTCATTCTCAAAACCTCGCTTCTCGAATGAGACCGGTTTCTCTGGAAGAATTTGTGGGTCAGGGGCATCTGCTGGAAAACGGCAGGGTACTCTCTACTATCATCAAAAGAGGCAAGCTCTCATCCATTATTCTCTGGGGCCCTCCGGGATCCGGCAAAACAACGCTTGCTTGTATTTTGGCAAACTCTTTTCAAGCCGACTTTCACCAGCTTTCTGCCGTTTCTATGGGCAAAAAAGAGCTTATTGCCATTGTGGCTATGGCGCAAGAAGCAAAAAAAAGCGAAAAAACAACCATCTTGTTCATCGACGAAATTCATCGATGGAACAAGGCCCAACAAGACGCTCTCTTGCCTTATGTAGAAAGCTCTCTCATCACGCTCATTGGGGCAACAACAGAAAACCCCTCCTTTGAAGTCATTGGTCCCTTGCTCTCACGTTGCAGGGTTCTTCAGCTAAAAAAGTTAGAAGACCAAGAGCTAAAAAAAATTCTCAATCGCGTCCTGCAAGATACAGAGAGGGGACTCGGCAAACTAAAAGTATCTTTAGAAGAAGACGCGCAAAAAGCTCTCCTCTTGCTCTCGGGGGGCGATAGCAGAGTTATGCTCAACGCGTTGGAGCTTCTGGCAGATCATGCTGCGCATATCACAAAAGATATGGTGCAAGAAGTGTTTCAGCGAAAGGCGGGATTGTATGACAAGAAAGGAGACGAACATTACAATATTGCGAGCGCGTTTATAAAATCCATGCGAGGGTCCGATCCCGACGCGGCTCTCTATTATCTTATGCGTATGCTAGAAGGTGGAGAAGATCCTCTATTTTTGGCGCGCCGTATGGTCATCTTTGCGTCAGAAGACATTGGCTTGCGAGATAGAGCAGCTCTCACACAGGCATCCTCCGCCTTTCAGGCGGTGCACGCGGTAGGCATGCCAGAAGCAAAACTTATTCTGGGGCATATGGCTATTTTATTGTCTGTTTTGCCAAAGTCTCGAGCAGTGGTAAACGCAGTTGAAAGAGCGCAAGAAGCCCTCCAAGAGCACCTAAATGAGCCTGTTCCTTTGCATGTGCGCAATGCGCCCACAAAGCTTATGAAAGATATGGGGTATGCCAAGGGATACGAATGGTCAGATGGATATGTGGGCCCCAAAAATAAAAACCAGTCCTTTCTTCCAAAAGCACTGGAGGGGAGTATATTTTTCAAAAAAGAAGAAGTGGCTCCACCACAGCCAAAACAGAATCCCTAATTTCTCATAACTCTTTAATTCGTTAGTTCGTTAACTCGTTTAAGCATGTATGTGACTAACCATACGGTGTTATAAAAACGTTATGATACATATGGTAATGCACTTATGCCACAATTACCCTAATTATTCTATCATTCTAACTAAATTATGCGAGGATGTACTCTGCCTTGGTTCGGTCTGCCTTAATTCGGTTAAGTTATCCACACCTTGTCCGAATTAAGTTTTTGACATTCCCGACTCCTTTCTGTCATCCCCGACTTGATCGGGGATCCAGACTTGTGCTCGCAGGGACTGTCCCTACTAGAGGTTATTAATCTGTCGTTTTGAGGTTTGATATTTGATTTTTGAATTTACTTTCCTTGTTTTTTCGCTTCTTCATTATTTAAAATGGATTTCAGGCGATCAAACCCTTGTTCAGAAAGAGAAGAGAGGGGAGTGGCAAAAATGCCAACCTTCTTTAATTGCAAGATCTTTGCTTCAAGATCATTAGCAGAGAGAAGGTCGCTCTTGCTCAGAAAAACATGTTCCTCTTTTTGTAAAAGATTTTTGTTGTGATTTTCAAGTTCCATTCTAATAACCTCATAGTCTTTTACGGGGTCAAAAGATTCTGCCGAAACAAGATGTAAGAGAGTAGATGTACGCTCGATGTGTCGTAGAAACTTCAGTCCCAAACCCTTCCCCGCGGAAGCTCCTTCAATAATACCGGGAATGTCGGCTAGAATGAGAGTTTGGTGTACACCAAGGCTTGGTTCTAGTGTGGTAAAAGGGTAGTTTGCCACCTTACTGCTTGCGCGAGTAAGCTCGTTGAGCAAGCTGGATTTTCCCGCGTTTGGCAGGCCTATAATCCCAATGTCGGCAATGAGTTTAAGCTCAAGTCTTACAACGGCCTCTTCTCCTTCTTTTCCTTCTTCGTGTTCTTCCGGCGTGGTGTTGGTAGAGGATCTAAATACAAAGTTTCCTCTTCCACCCTCACCTCCTCTGGCAACGATTACTCGTTCTCCAATCCCCGTAATTTCGTGTCTCTCATCTGTTGTTAGATTATAAACAACGGTTCCCACGGGAACATTACACACGGTGTCATCTCCCTTTTTTCCATCTCTAAGTTTTTGTCTTCCTTCTCCGCCATTGTGAGCAATAATGTTTTTTTGGAACCGAAAAACTCGCAGAGCTCCAATATCTTCGGTTCCTTCAAGATAGACATCTCCTCCTCTCCCGCCATTTCCTCCCGTGGGACCCAATGTCATTTTTGTACGGCTAAATACGGCTATGCCGTGTCCTCCTTTTCCTGCCTTAACGTCAATTGTAATGTCATCTATAAGCATGTATGTGACTAGCTATATACTATTAAGAAAACGTTATAATACATATGGTAATACACCTATACCACAATTACCCTAATTACTCTAATTTCTAATGACAGGTTTTCATTTTGAACTTTAATCTGTCATTTTGAGTTTTGATATTTGATTTTTGAATTTCTGTCTATGGTTATTGCCATACACCCCGTTATTACCTCTTGACAGGAGTTTTTTGGTTTGAGATAATGAAGTAACAAAAAGAAAATGTGCGAGAGAAACCAGAGAAAGATCTAATAACAAAAATCAGTGCAAGATAATCACATACAAGAAGAGCACATTTCTCTCGCGGAGGCCGCTCAGCTTTCTGGCACGTACTCTCAAAAGTACCTTAACTTGCGCGCTCGCCAAGGAAAACTCAAGGCAATCAAGATTGGCAATTATTGGGTTACCACCAAAGAGTGGCTTTATGAATATATTCAGAATATGGATATTCATAACGGTGGAAACGGAAACGGGCACAAACATTCCTTTGTTTCTCCAGAACCTCCAATCAATCTTCCTGTAGAAGAACTGCCAACTTCTCAATTTTCCATTTCTCGTTTTGCGCCATACCTTACCAAAGCGTTGGTTGCTGGCATGCTTGGCGCTCTTTTGGTCTCCGGCGTTGCTCTAGGCGCTCCATACCTTCCCCCTGTTGTGACTGCCGCGCGCAACGCCATTCAAGAAATAGTTCCCACGCAATTTCTTCAAGCAAGTGTCCCAACCAACATACGCGAAAATTTCTCGTCTCTTTCTCGCACGTTCATCTCATGGAACAACACGGTAGAACATGCCATTGCCAAAGATATTAATAGAATCAAGTACAACATCTCTAGAATTACCACGTATGTAACAGAAGTTACCACGTACGTAACAGACACGTTTACCTTTTCTTCTGACCAAAAAGATCTT
>JAUYLB010000032.1 GCA_030699785.1 bacterium | reverse complement strand
CATCTGCCTTTATCTGTGTGAGCGCCTCAAACCCATCAATACCCGGAAGAATGAGGTCGAGCAGAATAAGATCGGGGACTTCCTTTTTTGCTTGAGCAACCCCGTCCTCTCCATCAATAGCTTCTACCAGATCATATCCTTCCTTGCCAAGCTTTTGAACAATGAGCTCACGAAGAAACTTGTCGTCTTCTACAATGAGGATTTTTGCCATATATATTAGGATTTGAATTACAAAGCTCTTTGTTCGGATATATTTTTTCTGCGGACCGTCATAAAACTCTACTGAGTTTTTGACTCGCTCTCGCGCCGTCGCGCTCCGAGAGCCGCTGCAAAAACATATCCCTCACACGAGTTTTGTAATCCAAAGTCTAATATATATGGCAAAAATCCTCATTGTAGAAGACGACAAGTTTCTTCGCGAGCTCATTGTTCAAAAGCTTGGCAAGGAGGGATATGATCTGGTAGAAGCTATTGATGGAGAGGACGGGGTTGCTCAAGCAAAGAAGGAGGTCCCTGATCTTATTCTGCTTGACCTCATTCTTCCGGGTATTGATGGGTTTGAGGCGCTCACACAGATAAAGGCAGATGCAACAGTATCAAAGATTCCTGTTATTATTCTCTCAAACCTTGGACAAAAAGATGATATTGAGCGTGGGCTCAAAATTGGAGCGCAAGATTATCTCATTAAGGCGCATTTCACGCCGGGAGAGATTGTGGAGAAAATCAAGGGAATCCTGGGATCCTCCTAGCGTGTTGGTATGGTGTTCTTTCTCTATGGACAAGACACCTACCGGGTTCTCCTGCGGGCGCGGGAGATTGTTGTAGATGACAGAAAGACGCGAGGGGTATCATCGCGCGTTTTTCGTTGGGATGGAGAAGTGGATTCAAAAGACGATCTTCTAAGAGAAGCACGATCTTGTTCATTATTTGGAGGACAGACTCTTTTTATTTTAGAAAATATCTTCTCTAGCAAAGAGGCAACTTCTATTGTTGCATCTCTCCTGGATCATTTGGGGACGGTAGTGATTATTTGCAGGGGAAATCCTCCGCGTAGCTCCGCCACAACCTCTCTGCTCTCATTAGCGTCATGCTACGCCTATCCTCTTCTTGAGGGAAAGGCTTTAAGAGAACACATAGTACAAGAATTCAAAGGGCATGGAGTAGATCCGAATTCTGAGTTAGTGGAGCTTCTTGCAAAAACCCTCGCGAGTGATCCATGGAGCATGGCGCAAGAGATTAAGAAAGTATCTCTTGCCCTCAAAGCCGGCGTGAAAGATTGGAAACTTCTTCTGTCTCTTCCGGCACTAACAAATGTTTTTGAGACGGTAGAGGCAATCGCTCGAAAAGATTTGTCTGGCGCGCTTTCTCGAGTTGCTCAACACATTCAGAAGGGAGATGACCCTCTCTATCTTCTTGCCATGATAGTCTTTCAATATAGACTTCTTTTAGAGGTACAGAATCAAGAGAAAGGTGGCAAGCTTGCATTTCCTCAGCGAAAAGCATTGTCTATCTCATCTACTCTTTCTAGACAAGAGATCAAGGATTCATACAAAAATATCTGGGAGACAGAGGTTCAGATAAAAACAGGGAAAAAAGACCCCGTTGAGGGTCTCTTTTCTTTATTATTTGCGCTATCTTCCTAAGAAGATTTTTGGGCTGTTCGCGCAAGTCGCGATTTTACCCGGGGAGCCGAAGAGGGAGAGATGGCGAACTTCTTTGCCGCCTTGTCTATTGCTTTGTATGCCTGGGGCAAGAGGGCTAAAGCTTCTTTTGTTTGCTTTTCTTCTGCGAGTTTGCGGACGCGCTTAATAATATCTCGAACTCGAGACTTTAACCGGGTATTCTCTCCTCGTTTGCGTTCCGATTGGCGCAATGCTTTCTTTGCTGATTTTGTGATAGGCATGACCTATCGTGTACCACGATTCTTCTTTTTTATCAAGTCCCTGATAACAGCTGCTCTCTCAAAGTCCATATTTGCCGCCGCGGTTTTCATTTCTTCTTCAAGGGTTTTTTGATCTTCATCAAGAGCCATTTCTTCTTTAATACCCTCTCTTTTGTGGGTAAGGTCCCAAGAGCGAATTTCTTTTTGAATCGCTCGAGGAGTAATGCCATGTTCCTTATTGTGCGCTTCTTGTATGGCTCTTCTTCTCTCTACTTCAGAAATTGCCCGCTTCATGGATCCGGTTATGGTGTCTGCGTATAGCACAACATGTCCTTCGGTATGGCGCGCGGCTCTTCCCATGGTTTGGATAAGCGTTACGTCGTTTCTTAAGAATCCTTCTTTGTCGGCGTCTAGAATGGCCACCAGAGATACTTCGGGGAGATCAAGCCCCTCTCGCAAAAGGTTAATACCTACAATGGCGTCTAGCTCTCCTCTGCGTAGTTTTTCTAAAATGGCGGGCCTCTCCAGCGTTTTTATGTCGGCATGCATCCACTGGGTTTGGATACCCTTCTCTTGCATAATCTGACTTATTTCTTCGGCAAGCGCCTTTGTGAGTGTTATAACGAGAGAGCGATTCCCCTTTTCTTTCTCTTTTCTTACTTCAGAGAGCAAATCCTCCATCTGGTTTTTTGTGGATCGGATTTCAATGCGAGGTTCCAGAAGCCCCGTGGGACGTATGAGTTGCTCTGCAGTATTGCCCTTTCCTCTTTCTCGTTCCTCTTGACCCGGAGTTGCCGAAACAAAGACAAGGTGTGGTGAAGATTTCTCAAACTCTTTTTGCGTGAGTGGGCGGTTGTCTACAGCAGAAGGCAAGCGAAAGCCATGTTCAATAAGTACTTGCTTTCTCGCTTTGTCCTGCACGGCCATTGCTCGCAATTGAGGGAGAGTAAGATGGCTCTCGTCCAAAAACACAATTCTATTCTTGGGAAAGTGGTCCAAGAGAGTAAAGGGGGGTTCTCCGGGATTTCGAAATTCCATATGTCGAGAATAATTCTCAATGCCGTGGCAGTATCCCGACTCTTCAATCATTTCTAGATCATAAAGTGTGCGCTTTTCCAACCTATCTGCTTCCAAGAGCTTTCCGTTGGTTTTGAGAATATGGAGGTGCTCTTTTAGCTCGTTTCGAATACTTTTTATGGCACGTGCCTGCTTCTGTTGAGGGGTTACCCAAAACTTTGCCGGATGAAGGGAGAAGGAAGATACACTATTGGGTTTTCCGTTGGTGAGAACCGTGACGCGAGATATTTCGTTTTGGTCAAATTCAATCCGTACCCCCATTTTTCCCGTAACAAGCGCCACCTCAATAGTGTCTCCTCTGGCGCGGAAGGTACCCGGAACTTGTTCCGTGTCGTTTCTCTCGTACTGAAGAGTGGTAAGGCGGGAAAGGAATTCTCTTCTTTTTATTTTTTCTCCAGCTACGATATTGAAAGAGGTTGCTCGGTAGTCTTCCGGAGAACCAATGCCATAGATACAGGATATGGATGCGGCGACAATGACATCATTTCTATCGGCAAGATCTTGTACCGTTTCGTGACGGAGACGATCAATCACTTCGTTTACCTTTGCGTCCTTTTCAATATACGTGTTTGTTTGTGGGATATACGCTTCCGGCTGGTAGTAGTCGTAATAGCTTACAAAATAGTGTACGGCATTATCCGGGAAAAATTCTTTGAATTCCTGGTAAAGCTGCGCGGCAAGCGTCTTGTTGGGGGAGATAACAAGAGCGGGTCTTTGAGATCTGGCAATAACCTCACTCATGGTGCGGGTTTTTCCACTTCCTGTTACGCCCAGCAGAACTTGGGCCGAGGTACTCTTCTTTGTTCCACTCACAAGCTTATTGGCAGCTCGTACCTGATCTTTGGTTGGTGTATAGGGGGATACAAGACGAAACATATCTATTGTTATGATAGGAAATCATTGAGATTGCAAGTATTATACGCTACAATACCCTCATGATCTCTTATCTTAAAGGCAATGTTTTGGTACGTTTTAGAGACGCCGTAGTGGTAAATACGGGAGGTGTTGGATACAAGGTATTTGTTGGGGAAGAGTCTTCTCTCGCCAAGGGAGATATGGGAGAGCTTTTCTGCTCCATGAGAGTCAAGGAGAATACCATAGAACTATATGGGTTTCAAAATCCTGAAGCTTTGGAGCTCTTTGAGATGGTAAACACAATTCCCGGTATTGGCCCCAAGGCTGCCCTTGCTATCTCTTCTCTTGGAAGTATCGAAGATTTAAGAAAAGCGGTAAGAGAGAAAGACGAAGAGTACTTTAAGCGTGTTAAGGGAGTGGGAAAGAAGAAGGTGCAGAAAGTCATCTTGGAATTAACAGGATTATTGGAAGCCGCTTTCTCTCACGGCAGGGAACCCGAACATGATCGAGATGCCGCGCAGGCGCTTATGTCTCTTGGCTTTTCAAGAAGGGATGCGCTAGAGGCTCTTGAGAATATCCCAAATGATCTTTCACCCGAAGAGAAAGTAAAAGCGGCGCTCAAGAGTGTCCGTCGCTAATACACCTGCCCATCTCTTGAATTACAAAACTCTTTTCTGAGCTTCTCATTTGTTATCCGTGAAAATCCGCTTTATATCCGCGTAATTATACCTTACATGTTCTCTAATCCTTCTCTTCTTGCTTTTGCAACGCTCATTGGCACAATTGTGGGAGCCGGTATTTTTGGCATTCCCTATGTCATGGCGCAGAGCGGTTCCTTGGTGGCGATTGGGTACTTTCTTGTGCTTGGAGTTGTGGTGTGGTTCTTGCATCTTGCGGTAGGGGAGATTGTGTTGCGAACACCCGGGCGTCATCGTCTCATTGGGTATGGATCCTTGTACCTGGGAGTGGTGGGAAAGGCATTTTTTGTATTCACAACGGTGTTTGGTATTGTGGGCGCCTTGCTTGCCTATGTTGTTATTGGCGGTGTTTTCTTGCGTCAGTTTCTAGAGCCCGTAGTTTCTCTGTCTTCATTTTCGGGGTCACTCATTTTTTGGGCCGTTCTCTCTTTCTTTATTGTTCGAGGCATGAAGCTTATTGCCAAGGCGGAGGTGGTAATGAATGTGGCGCTGTTTCTAGTGGTGGGATTGGTGCTCGCGCTCGCTATTCCGTTTGTTGAAATGTCAAACTTTTCGCTTGTGGGGTCAGAAGGGCTTCTCTTGCCTTTTGGCGTGGTACTTTTTGCTTTGGTTGGCTGGGCGGCTGTTCCCGAGATTACAGATATACTTAGAGATTCTCAGGCGCTCAAAAAACTTGCGCGCGTTATTGCTTTTGCTTCTTGTGTTACTGTTTTTCTCTATCTTGTGTTTGGATTGGTTGTAACCGGCGTTTCAGGAGAGGCAACCTCTCAAGACGCTCTTGCCGGACTCATCCCCTTTCTGGGAAGCTCTGTTGTGGCTGTGGGGGCGTTTTTTGGACTTTTAACGGTAGCAGCTTCCTTTCTTGTTCTGGGCAACTATATGAAGAACTCCCTAAGGTATGACTTTAAGTTTCCGTATGTAGTTTCGGCTACCACCGCAGTCTTGCTTCCTCTGCTTCTCTTTCTGTTGGGCGCAAGAGAATTTGTGGGCATTATTGCTCTGGTTGGAGGAGTAGCGCTGGGCTTGGAGGGAGTTGGTATCCTTTTCCTTTTGCGACAAGCAAAGCTCAAGGGAGTTCGAATTCCCGAGTACTCTCTTCCCATGCCGAAAGTGCTTCTTTTGGGTATTGTTTTAATACTTGCGCTTGGAGTAATATCCGAACTTCTCCATTGATTTTGCCCCCCTTTTCGTGCTAATATACTCCCATGAATTGGGATATTTTTATTACGCTTCTCTTTATTGTTGGAGCATTCCTTCTTTGGATGTACGCCGCGGAACTTGTTACGTCGTTTGAATTTATTCCCGAAATCAGGTGGTAAGTGGCAAAATGACGCCCATTGAACGACGAAAAGAAAAGTACGGATACGAGATTGACGGCCTTTGGATGCCTCGCGTGACCGCCATCACCTCCATTGTCTTAACAGATCATCTTTTGCAATACTATGCTCGCCATAGGAGTTTTTCTGACGTGAAAGATCGTCTCTTGAAATCGGCTAGCTGGGGAACAAGATTGCACAGTGCCATAGCGAGTATCTTGCGGGGAGAACAGCAACTGGAAGATCCGGAGATAGCTCCTTCTCTTGAGGCTTTTCTGCGATGGAAGAACGAGTACCAGGTCCGGATTATCTCTCCTAAAAGTCATATTGAGAAGCGAGTAATGGATCGCGAATCTTGGTATGCGGGTACTGTGGATATGGTGGTGGAGGTAAATGGGGTGCGTGGAGTGCTGGATATAAAGACAGGAAATGGAATTTGGGAGACATACTCTCTGCAGACGGCTGCCTACTTAAGAGCGTATAATCAACAGGAAAAAGAAAAGTGTGAAACACGCTGGATCCTGCGTATTGATCAGTACCGAGAGTGCCTGGGATGTCTTGCCCAAAATAGGGAGAAGGATGGACGCTCAAGCGTACGAGGGGGAGAACGCTTTTGCAATCACCAGTGGGGTTTAATGGTGGGAGCCACAGAATTTCAGCGACTGGACAACCAGAAAGAAGATATAGAAGCGTTTCTTGCGGCAAAGGAATTATGGGAGTGGTGCAACAGAGACTGGATTTCGCGTGTGCCAAACCATCCAAAACAGTTACGCAATAGACCCGAGGTTTCGAATATGCTAAATCGTTCTTGACAAGAAAAGATAGAAGAGTACAATAGCGTATACACAGATTGCATGATATACAAGATGTCTCAACACAATATGTTTGCAATTGTAATGCCACGGCAGGCTTCTTTTTTGGCGGGAGTTATGGTCATTTGCAAAAAGAGATATCACGCGTGCCGGATATATTGAATAGTCTCAAATAAGTAAGGACGATTCAATATATCTGGCCCTCGTACGGCCAGATGTTTATTTCGCAACAACGTAACAATATATGGAAGAAAAAAAATACTATCTTACAAAAGAAGGGCTTGACCGTGTACAAAAAGAGCACAATGATCTTTTGGCATTCAGAAAAAAGAAGACCATGGATGATGCTCCGAGCATTTTGCAGTCAGAAGACGTGAATCCCGAGTACCTTGTGTATCAAGAAGACCTTCATTTGCTTGAGGCAAAAATCGCGGAACACGAGAACATCCTTAAGCACGTTGAATTAATCTCAAAGCCCGCAAAAGGCAAGCGTCTTGAAGTGTGCATGGGGGCCACCGTGGAACTGGTAGACGAGTCCGACAAGTCAGTAAACGAGTACACCGTTCTGGGGACACTGGAGGCAAATCCCATGGAGGGCAAAATCTCGTCGGAGTCCCCGGTAGGGAAGCAGCTTTTGGGCAAGAAGATTGGAGAGATAGTGGTGATCAACTCTCCCATTGAGGTAAAGTACCGAGTTCAAAATATTCGATACTAAACCTCTATAATCTGAAAGTAATTTTGCAAAATTCATGTTCTCACGTATAGTACGGCAAAAGAAGCCGTACTATATTTTTATTTATGAAAACAGAAGCAAACGACTTACTCTCATTTTTCCTCTCCTCCTCTCTCCTTAAATCAATTCCCAGAACGGGATGGGTGTGGGAGGGCATAGAGAATCCTGAAACAATAGCCGAACATTGCTTTAGAGTAACATTTTTTGCATGGGTGCTTGGAGCGAAAGCGAACCTCCAGCAGAGCAGACTCTTGCCCATGGCTCTCACTCACGAGTTGTGCGAGATTCATGCAGGGGACATGACTCCATATTTTGATATTCTTCCAGAAGACGAAGAGGAAAAGCAAAAAGTGCTCCAGCGTTGGGTCCGTCTTTCTCAAAAGAAGAAAGAAATTCTTTCTCGCAAGAAGTTTGATCTTGAAAAAAAAGCCCTTGACCGGGTTCTTGATCCGCTCTCTCCTCTGCTTCAAGAGCGACTTCTTTCTCTGTGGATGGAATACGAAAAAGGATCATCTTTAGAGGGAAAGTTTGTAAAGCAGATTGATCGCGTAGAAGCTCTCTTGCAGGGTATAGAGTATCTGGGACCCAAGCCCGATTCCATTCTGGTTGGATGGTGGGAAGGCACGGAGGAAATTGTTGATCACCCAATTCTGCGCGCGTTTCTAAAAACTATTGAGCACCGATTGTATGAAAACAAGGCGTCTGATATGGACGGAGAGCTCGCGTTTCTCATGGAAGTAGGAAAGCTCAAGCGCAGGCCAAGGAGGGGTTGGGTCATTCGAGATGTGCAGAATCCTGAAACCATGGCAAACCATACATTCTCGCATGCTCTTATGGCATGGATTCTCTCTTGGGAGGCGGAAATAGTGCTCAATAGAGACCGCATATTAAAGATGTGCCTTTTGCGATTGCTGTGCCACTCTCGTCTAGAAGAGGAGAGTCCATTTGATAATCTTTTACGTAAGGCAAAAACACAAGAAGAGCGAAGGCATATTTTGGGCAAGTGGATTCGTTCATCTTCTAGAGAGAAGCGTGTGAGAAATGAAAAGCGATATCTTGAAGAAGAAAAGACGTTGCGCCAGATCATAGCCCCCCTGGATTCTTTATTGCAAGAGGAAATGTTGTCCTGCAAGAAAGAGTATGGAGAGAACAAAACTTCCGAGGCGCGGTTTACAAATCAGGCATATGTGCTGGAGATTCTCTTGCGAGCGTTTCAGTACGCGGAGGAGGATACAAATTTTGATATTAAACCCTGGTGGGAGTGGGCGTCGGAATCCATTGACAACTCTGTGTTTGCCAAGCTTATGAATGCCATGGATAAGAGGTTTGCAAAGACATAAGGAGGAAAGACGTTGCTCTCCTCCTTTTTACTGCCAATCCATCTTCTTTTTCTGCTCCTGCCATATTCTCTGTCCCACAGAAGTAAGGAATATGTTGCCATCGTTATTGATTCGGTCAACAATCTCTCGCACCCGAGAGTATCCCTGTCCTACAAGCCTCATGGACTCAATGCCGAGTTCAAGGGTGTCTGCGTCTTCCGCAAGCATTGCTTCCAATGTTTTGCATTGGAGAAGTTCGCGAAAAAGCTTTTCAAGGTACAACCGTAGCTCCATTCTTGTGCCGGGGGGGAAGATATTTTTAATGAGCTCATCCAGCATATACTTATGAAACTTTTTATGGAGCCCTCGATCTTTAAGAAACTTTGTCATGATGATCGAAGGATCTCCGCCGATCCTTTCGGGGAGATCGTGCACGTATACCAATCTGTCACAGTGATATGTTGGTATTCCGAGGCGGCGGCACATCCGGCGCGCTATAACCCGAGCGTTTTCAGTGTGCTGATGCACGCTCTGCACCAAGGGAAAGGGAACTCCAAGAATATAATATCCTGATCTGGGAATGTTCTGGAGTTCTTCGTATGTCGCCACAAGGACCCTTCTTGCCCTGGAGCTTAAGCGGTGCCGCACAGGTGCCACCTCCTTTCGAGAATTTTATACTATCTGTATTGTATAGGAGTTTCCAGAAAAAGATAGGAAAGAATAGGTTGCGGTCTTGTAGGGTCTTGATACAATGAGCGTATGACTCCATTTGAAATCCTTGTATATCAAGAAACAAAATCTATCGCCCCGGGTAGGGTAAAAACCTACAAAGAGATTGCTGTGGCAATAGGACGTCCCCTTGCCTCTCGGGCGGTAGGGAATGCTCTGTATAATAATACAGATCCCAATGTGCCGTGCCACAGGGTGGTGCGCTCCGGCGGTGCTATTGGGGGATTTAGGTACGGGACGCAAAAAAAGAAAACCCTCCTAAAAAAGGAGGGAGTTCTTGTGATTGGCTCCTGTGTTCTGTTTAAGAAATAAGGCCGGTTTCTTGAATTACTTTCTTAAATGCTTCTGGTTGGTTCTTGGCCATAACGGAGAGAATCTTTCTGTCTAGCTCAATGCCACTCTTCTTGAGGGCAGAAGCAAAAACACTATAAGAGACATTATGTTCTCGAAGAGCCGCGTTAATTTGGGTGAGCCAAAGCTGACGAAACACTCGCTTCTTTCTTTTGCGATCTCTAAACGCGTGTCGCCAGGCATGAGAAAGAGCATCCTTTGCCAGTCGATACTTTGTATTTCTGTTAAACCGAAAACCCTTTGTTTGAGCAAGAACATTTTTGCGGCGCTTGTTTGCCGTTGTGCCTCGTTTTACGCGTGCCATACTATTTCTTCATCAATTTTCTCATCTTCTTTGTTTCGGGTTCCGACAGCAAAACCCATGCTCGCTTCTGGCGCTTTGCCTTTCCCGTCATTTTCATGCGGTTGTGATCTTGTCCCGTAGCCCTGCGCAGGATTTTTCCTGTTCGGGTTTTACGGAATCTTGTGGTAATAGATTTTCGTGTTTTTAGCTTTGGCATACTACTTTTTTGATACAATGGTAGAAAGACCTCTGGGCTCTTGTTTAATATTGCGATCTACTTTTGCCTGTGTTTTTTCTTGAATAAGATCCAGAAAGTGATTGATTTTTTCTGAGGCGAACTCTCCATGCGCCTTTTGGCGTCCTCGCAGGGGAAGAGTTACCCGTACGGTGTATCCTTTTTCTAAAAACTTTATTGCCTGCTTGAGGCGAGTATCCATATCATGGGGGCCAATGGCGTAGGTGAGCCGTATCTCTTTCTGCTCTCCGGCAATCTGTTTTTTTGTGCCTCGATCTTTCTTTTCCTGAATGTATAGGTATTTCCCATACTCCCCAAACTTGCATACGGGGGGGTCTACCTTCTCCGTAACTTGTATAAGGTCAAGACCCTTATCCTGGGCTTTCTGGATAGCATCCTGCAGAGACATGACTCCGAGTTGCTGTCCTTCTTCGTCAACAACACGCACTTCTCGTACTCGGATATTATGGTTTGCGAGGATTCTTTTTTGCAAATTCTTTCAAAAAATTATTATTCTGACTTACAAAACTCGTGTGAGGGATATGTTTTTGTAGCGGCCCTCGGAAGCGCGACGGCGCGAGAGCGAGTCAAAAATCCAGCAGGATTTTATGACGGTCCGCGGCAAAAATATATCCGAACAGAGAGTTTAGCAATGTAGAGTTTGTTGAGGCATATCTGTACGGAGTTTTGTAGATTAGAATAATAATTTTTTGAAAGAATTTGCAAAAAAGAATCCTCGCAAACCATAATATCCGAGTACGAGAAGTGCGTGTTGTTGACGAAGAAGGAC
>JAUYLB010000030.1 GCA_030699785.1 bacterium | reverse complement strand
TCTCATTATCTCTATAACCAGTTTAGTCCCCTTGTCACCGAACAGGCAGATGGAGTTGAGCACGGCGCAGCCCCCCCCTAAGTCTGGCGTGCAACGGGCTCATAACCCAATCTGGACTCCAGTCAGCGCTGGTGATCCTCTCTGTTCTGTTTTGGTGAAGGCCCCGTGCAGATACTGTGCGGGGCCTTTAAATTTTAGCTGTATTTTTATTTCAAGATACACTTTGATAAGAAGTACTTTTCTTGTAGAAAGCATTTTGGTAATAAAAATTAAGAGCCCCGCTATTACACAGCAGGGCCCGCTTCGTACATATTTGCTTAAAAAATAAAAGAGCTGTTAGTCTCGCCCTGGAACAAGCGGGGGGTGGAACGCTCCGTGAAGAACGTTCTCACAAATGTCGGAGTCGGGAAGCTTAATGCATGCTCCCTTGGCCCCAACGCCGATAACTTCCACCCGCGCGCCTCGCAAGGCATACAGGTGGGGTGGCGGATCCGTCAGTATGACCTCCTTCTTTTCCTTCTCCTCTTTCCTCTCCATTCCCTCATCCTCCTCTGAATCAAGATAATTTATTTATACACTCTTGCACAACAATGTGTCAACCTTGCGTCTTCCTCCAAAAAAGTTTAACCAAAAACAAAATGCAACAATACTCCCATACTACATAGTATGGGAGTAATGTTGCAAACATATTTGCGAGATATGCCGAATATAGACACTCATATCACCTACGAAGTGGACATGGTTCTAGTGGTTTCTAATCGGGACAAGGATTATGGTTGTAGAGAGCAGGGGGAGCTCCAGAGGAAGGCGCTTCCTCCTTGCACTTCTGTATTTGAAAATACAGGACAAGAGTCCCCCACCACATGAAAGGCAGGCTGGGAGCTGGTCTTTAAGACAAGAATGTCAGATCCAAACACCGCTCCTTCCGCCACATTTACTATGACTATTTCGTGCAATTTGCCGTTGCCCAGTGTAACATTTTGCAACTCAAGATCCGACTCTTCCACGCGTATCACATATCTCCCGGCAACGGTTGTATCTCCGGCGTTTTGAATGGTAGCATGAGATATAACAGAGCCCGTACTGGTGGGAAAAAAGTTTATTCCTCTCCAGTACCGTATTGCTTTTCCGCTCCAAGAAGCATAGTCGGTAAAAAGAATAGGGTTTTCTTCTGTTCCATTGGCATAAAGCGTACCACGTATAGAGAACCCAAACCCCATGAGATTCTGTTCTAGGTTGTTAAACAAAATTGTGGTGCCGGACTGTATGGTAAGATCCGCTCCTTCAGCTATGCCAAAGTTAGAAATAAATAAAAAGGGCATACTGGGGCTGTTCCAAACGGCGCCGGATTCTCGTATTTCTCCTGTTACCGCGGTGGCATGGTACGCGTGATCGGTTACGGTATTTTCCAAAATAGTTGCCTGCGCGTTGCTAAGATAAACAGGATACTCTCCTTCTTGAAATGTATTGCCCAAAATAGTGGCAGACACCCCGGGACCATACACGTACACACCAATATCATTGTTTTGAAACACAGAATCTTGAATTGTCGGAGACCCACCACTCACCAGTATAGCCGCTATGTTTATAGAATTGGAGCCCGGGCGGTAGTTTGCCCCGCGTATCTCAACCCGGTCAACAAGCGCGTTGGAGTTGTGCAGAAAAATAGCTCCTCGCCCCACACTGCTTACAACAAACGAAACGTTGCGGATTATTGGGCTGCCACCTTCGGCTCCAATGGCAAACCTTCTCTGGTTTACAAGAGTGGTTATGTCGCTTCTTCCCGGAATGTTTGGTTTGTACCACCCCCCTCCTACAATCGCGTGCGATATTTCTGAAGACTCTCCGCTTGTTTCAAAAAACCGAATACCCTCCCACGCAATACTAGCTGACCTAGTAAAGAGCAGGGGCAGATCCTCTGTGCCTTTTGCTTGCAATGTTCCGTACACACGAAGCTGTTTTCCGGCATTAAACCGCAGTTCAACTCCAGGATGTATGGCAAGTGTTTTGCCCTCTGGAACAACAAGGTTGTCTTGCGAAATATACACACCCCCGTGCCAGGGCATAGTCACCTCATTAAACTCTTGAAACAGCTTATCTAAATACTGTGGTAGAATAACGATTTCTGCCAAAGAAACAGAGTTTTTCTTGCCGGGTGTTCCGTTTATGGGATTTGCATCTGCGTCTAGCCCATTGCGAGCAAAGAGCGTGTTAGAGGCCCAGTTGCTTGGGTCTTGCCCCGATTGAGTGGGATCTTTTCGCTCCATGGTTTGTTTTGTGGTGTTGTTACCAGCAAACCACTCAACACATTCTCCATTTTCATTTTGAACACAACCAACCATATCTACCAAACTTCCATTGGGGGACCGAAGTTCTATAATTGTACCGCCATTACGCAGATTGCCGGAGTAAACCTGGTTTACTTCTACGTCTAAAAGGTTTTCTGCGGAAGTACGCGCCAAAAGGTAGTATTCATGCGCTGGAATTACAGAAGATAGGGTCACCATAATAGAATCTTTGTCCCAAGAAAGTTTCCACCCCGTTAGATCAACTGCTTCTTCTGTGTTGTTATAGAGTTCAATCCATTCGTGCTGCCACGCGGCAGATGTGCCCATCCACGCCACCTCGTTTATGGCAATAGCCAATGTTGGAATTTCAATATATACCACACCCGTTGTGGAATATGGGGAGAAGTTACCCTCTGCATCTACCGCCATTACTCGAAAATACCATCTGCCCTGCTCTAGGACATCTTGATGAATAAATAATGGTTCTGTAGCGGAAGAGTCGGATACTCCTTCCGCAAACTCCGGATCCTGGGACCATTCCACCATGTATGTTGCTATGTCTCCAGCGCTGCTTTCTGCAACTTCCCATTGCCACGCGGGAGTGGTGCTTGTTGTGGGTGTTTGTGTTTGAGGCGCGCCCGGAGCCAGAAAAATAAGTTCTTCCTCTTCTTGCGAGTCTTCATCTTCATCATCATTATCCTCTTCGTGATTCTCTTCACCCTGATCTTCTTCGTTCTCTTGCTCTTCTTGCAAGTCTTCATCTTCTGCATCTTCCTCTTCTTCTTGGCTAGATGAGTCTTTAACATACGCGCACCCCTGCTCTTTGAGACCGTTGATCTTTCCTTCGGCTATGCCAGAAACACGCTCAAGATCATTTAGAGAAGAAAACAGATTTATCTTGCGCTCTTCTATAATATTTTGAGCAAGTACGGGGCCAATACCATCAAGCTTTTCTAGCTCTTGGGCAAGTGCCACATTTACATCAATAGAGTTGGGTTGGCATTCTGCTTCCTCTTCTTCCTCCAAGGAAGGAATAGGGGGAGAAATATTTCCGGTAATTGTTTGCGCGGGAGCTTCTGCTCCCACACAGGCCAAGCCTTCTGCTTGTATGGTAGCAACGGTTACGGGCCCAATGCCCGAAACACGTGACAAGTCGTTTACCGAAGAAAAAAGCGCCCGTTGGCGCAAAAATAGTATTTGATCTGCTCTGTCGCTCCCTATGTGAACAATGCGGATAAGGGCTTCTCGCGGCGCTACATTTATATTTACGCATGCGATGGGCTCTTTTTCATTTCCCTCTTTATCTTGATCTTCTTGTTCTATTTCTGTCTTAATCTCGCCCTCCACACAGGCAAGTCCTTGCTTTTTTATGGTAGCAACGGTAGCAGGTCCAATACCGGAGACTCTTACAAGATCCTCTAGAGAAACAAACACGGCTTCTTTGCGAAGAGACATAATCTGGTTAGCTCTTGCCAAGCCAATCTGCGTTACGCGCGTTAGGTCTGCTATATCTGCCTTGTTGATGTCTACACACGCCAGGTCTTTCTCTTCTTCATCTTCTTTCTCTTCTTGATCTAAGGCAAAAAGAATAATGGGACCAGAAAACAAAATAGTTCCCGTTTTGCCGGGCTCCCGAATGCGAACAACAAGGGTTGCTTCTCCTTTATATTCCTTGTGATCATCACGAATCCGAAGCCGTGCCTCTTTTGTAGCGGTAGAAGATCCCCTAATAAATGGGGAGATATAGAATGCAGAAGATCTCCACCTATCTTCTTGCGCGTGAAAAGAGTCTGAAATAACGCCGTCTTTCTCAATGGCAACCCTTACGTCGTACTCCTTAACCGAGTCAAGATTAGAAAGATAGAGCGTAACCGCAAGCTCTTTGTCTGTAAAATACTCCCGAGAATAGATTGCAGAAGCCAAGGGAGCAGTCTGCTTTTCTTCTTGTGGTTTCGGTTGTGGCTTGGGAATTTCTTCCTCCAAGGAAGATGCCGTGTCTTCTGCCGTGCCTTCTTCGGGAGAAGTTGCCATAGGAGAAGTTGCCATAATTTGGGAAACCGGCAAAGAAACAACGGGCAGTTGGCCGCTTCTTTCTGTATACACTTGAAGTCCCGCGCTACTTCCCCCAAGAGATAGTAGGTTAGAGATGTTAGAAACAAAAGATGGGATGTTTTGAACCAGCTTAACAACACCCCCTGCGATTCTCTGAAATCCCCGCGTGATTCTCTCAATGTAGCGAGAAGGATACTCAAATATTCGCTCTCCAATCTGAATAATGTTTGTAATTTCTCTTTTGTAGTCTTCTAAAAGGTATGGAAGTTCTTTTGCAATGTCTAGACGGGGAACAATATCCGGATAGGTCATTTCAAAATTCATTCTTTGAGAGTCTGCAACCATCCATGCTCCATTTACCTGCTTTACCTTGGTTTCCATGCGAAAAATGAAGGGAG
>JAUYLB010000029.1 GCA_030699785.1 bacterium | reverse complement strand
AAATGAACAATTTTTAGAAACCCAACAAGGATTTCTTCTGGCGTATTCATACCACAAATTTTCGTTTTATACAAGCCTGCCCGTATTCATTCCCCAGACCCCTATTGAAGCCCCGCCACACTGCCCGAATACTTGGAGGGCAGAACCCCAAAGAAAAATGCCCTTTCCTTTTTCAGAGAAAATCGAGCGCCCGCAAATTCGAAATACAAGGAACATTTTTCTTTGGGGTTGCCGAGCGGAGCGAGGAGGTGGCGGGGTTTTCATTATTCAGGAATTTTTGATAAAGTAGGTTCGAGCGAAGTCACAAAGACACTCCAACACAAAACACCCCCGGATATCCGGGGATGTTTGTTAATAAGAAGGATGATTTTCTTCCACCTCTTTTTTAAATGCTACAAGGCGAGCCAGCGCGTAAAAGTAGCTAGAGAGTCGGTTCATATACGAAAGAATCTCAAGAGAAACAGCATGCTCTCTTGAGAGAGCCACCAGGCGCCGTTCGGCTCTTCTTGTAACTGTTCTGGCAACATCAAGCCACGCCCCCTCTGGTGTTTCTCCAGAGATAATGAATTTACCCTCCAGGGAAACAAGCTTAGCTATTGCCGCAATTTCTTTCTCTAGTCCTTGCGTTTTATCTTGTGTAAACGGAGGAGCAATAACTTGAGAGAAAGCGCCCATAGCTATGTTGGCTTGAATAATAAAGAGAGACTCCTGTACGCCCTTGAGCTTCTCTTGTATCTCTGTATCACTCACCTGGGCTCTCACAAGCCCAACAATGCTGTTTGTCTCATCAAGCTCTCCGAGCGCCTCTAGAAAGTGAGAGTCTTTGGAAAGCTTCTCTTGTCCCACATGAGAGACACCGCCGTCTCCCATACCAGTAAAGAACACCGCCATATATTACGAGCAACGGCTAAACCCACACGACTTACAGCTAAAGCACCCTTCTCCAAGCACCAGCTGAGCTCCGCAGTCGGGGCATCCCGGCATAAAACCAAAATCCGCTATCTGCTGGCTTTTTCTTGTTTCTCCAAACGGAAGTTTCTCTTGGTTTTCGGGCTGTTTCACAACGTCTTCAATATACTCGGTATTTTTGATGTGTCCTTCCAAGATTTTTCCAATGGCATCCGGAAGAGACAGAACGGTTCCCTTTTCTGTAAACACGGGCATGGGTCCCCGAATACCCTTAAGATGGTCTACCACTTGCTCGGCGGGAATGTTTGATCGCAACGCAAGAGAGATAAGGCGACCCATAGCCTCTGACTGCTCTTGAAAGTACCCTCCCGATTTTCCAATAGTGGTAAATACTTCAAACGGTTTGCCCTGCTCGTCATTGTTTACGGTTACAAACAGTGTACCGTATCCGGTTTTGATTTTGTATGTCTTTCCCGACATGACTTCGGGACGAGGGCGTGGCTTGTGTTCATGGACAACTCTCTCTTGATTATTCTCTTTTGCCTTTTCTTGAGTCTTTTCTTGTTGTCGGAGAAGCAGAGTTTCTTCTTCGGTTACAATGTCTGTGGGAGCCTTGATATTATCTCCATTCCCAACATTGAGCACTTGTATAACTCTACTTCCGTCCCTGTATACGGTTAATGACTTGCATCCCGCCTTCCATCCACTAATAAAGCTGTCGGCAATTTCCTCTTGCGTGGCCGAGTTAGGAAAGTTAATGGTTTTTGAAATAGAGTTGTCTACGTGCCTCTGAAACGCTGCTTGCATATCCATGTGACCTCTTCCTGAAATATCCATAGCAACCACAAATACGTTCTGTACCTCTTCGGGTAGGCCCTCTACATGCTTAACGGTTCCCTTTTCAATCACCTCTTGTCTGATTCGCTCTTTCTCTTGGTCGTTTACGCCAGCTTCGTCCAAAGCTTCCCACAGATATTTATTCATATACTGGTACTTGTGTCCGTCTTTGTCTTGCTTAATGTAAGCTAAAGCAAAGTTTGGCTCCATACCAGAAGACGTGTCAAAACTCATAGAGATAGATCCTGTGGGAGCAACCGTTGTGAGCGCGGCGTTTCTCATTTTCTTGCCAATTCCGGGATCCTGCGCGGAAGAGTGAGTGCCTCCTACGGCAAAAATACTTTTCTCGTAGTTGGGAAATACCCCCTTCTCCTCTGCAAGCTCTTGGGATATTTTGTAAGACTCTTCGTTTATAAACTTCATAACTTTTTCCCCCATTGCCACGCCCTCCGGAGAATCGTAACGTATTCTCAACTGATAAAGCATATCGGCAAATCCCATAATGCCAAGTCCGATTCTTCTGTTCGCTTGCGCGGTCTTGGTGCACTCCTCCACGGGAAAATCAAACACGTCAATCACGTTATCCATAAGGCGAACCGCCGTTCTTGTCACCTTTCGCAATCTCTTCCACTCCACCTGCTTGTCTCGCACAAACTCGGCAAGGTTGATAGATCCAAGGTTACAGTTATCATACGGATGAAGTGTCTGTTCGCCACACGGATTTGTAGAAGCCAAAGGCCCTAAGCCAGGAAGGGGATTTGCTCGGTTCCACGTATCCAGAAAGGCAATGCCCGGCTCTCCGTTTGTCCATGCAGCGTACGTGAGTTTTTCAAAAATCTCTCCCACGGTAACATCAACCTCTTCTGTTTCGGCAACGCTTCCATTTGGATGACGCACTACTCTGCGTGGCTTCATCTTCTTGCCATTGAACTCACACTCCCACAGTTGAGAAGGATTCTCTTCTGCCAAACGCATAAACTCGTCGGTCATGGTAACAGATATGTTGAAGTTGCGAATGTCCCCTTCTTTCTTTTTGCAATCAATAAAGTCCAGAACATCTGGGTGATCTACCCGCAGCATAGCCATGTTTGCTCCGTGTCGCCCCTGCTGTTTTATGGTGCCGAATGCCGCGTCGTAAACTCGCAGAAATGAAACAGGTCCCGAGGCTCTGCCTCGGGACTTTCTTGTCTGCGAATTAGCCGGCCGAAGCTCCGAAAAATCAAACCCCAAGCCACACCCCGCTTGCTGCAAGAGAGCAGCATCTTTAAGTGTGTGGAAGATGCTTTCCATGGAATCATGAATGGGAAGAACAACACAATTTGGAATAACAGGAGTTTCGGTTCCCGCGTTTGTTAGCGTGCGACCGCCCGGCGTGTACTCTTTTCTTGCCATAATCCCAAAAAAATCTTGCGCGATACGAGAAACATCTTCTTCTGTTTTTCCATATCGAAGCTCTACCTTAGCAAGAAACTCCGCTACTCTCTTATACATATCGGCGGGGGTCTCCTGAGCTCCATTGCCCAGATCCAGAAGGTACCGTTTTTTCATCATGACAATCGCGTTTTCCGAAAACGCTCCGTTAATCTGTTCCTTCTGCTCTGTTGTGATTTGAACCATATGGCAAATGCTATTACACGCTTATTATGAAGACTTTGTGGTCTGCTGTTCCAACTTCTGCGCCTCCCGCTCAAACGCGCGAGGGCTACGGAAGTTCCGGTATACAGACGCGAACCGAATATATGCTACCTTATCAAACTCTTTTAAGTGGGAAAGTACAATCTTACCAATCTGATCTGAACCAATGGTATCTTTTTCCAAGTTGAAGATTTCATTCTCGACGCTTGAAACCAACTTCTGGAACTGATCCTCCGTGAACGGTCTCTTTTCTAGGGCTTTGCGAATACCCAGCTCCAGCTTATGTCGATAGTAGGGTTCTCTTGCACCGTTTCTCTTCTCTACGTCTAGCCCAAGCAGTTCAATACGTTCATACGTAGTAAATCGTCTCTTGCAGGAGACGCACAAGCGACGCCTTCGAATCGCTTTTCCTTGGTCCGCTCCCCGAGAATTGGTCACCTTTGTTGTGTTTTGACAGATCGGACAGCGCATGCGACAGTATATCAATATGTTGTATGTGCAATCATTGAGTAATACCACTCGTTGCACGCATCCCAATTGTATCATCAAGAAAGTTCCTGTCAATGAGCAATCTGTGGACAAATCAAAGCTCCCCGTACCAGTTGTTGACACACACAAAAACAAACCCCCGGAAAACCGAGGGTATGGCATTGTGCTTGATATCTTAATATCCCAGCCTACGAAGCGCGAGAACGTTTCTGAAATGAGGGTGAGCGCCCCCGTGAAGAACCGTGTCCCGATTGAGAACGGCCATATCGGGAACCACCTCGCGAGTCGCGTGAACCGTACGGAGCTCGCCTTGGAGCGCGAGATTCGCTCTGTTCTTGAAATCTTACGGGTTGCATGGATCCGGGAAGACGAGTCATCATAAAAGATTTATGGATAGCTCGCTCAATAGACCTTACGTCTCTCTGTTCTGTGGGAGTGGCAAATGTAATGGCGCGTCCCTGGGTACCTGCGCGAGCCGTTCGCCCAATACGATGCACATAGTTGTCTACACTATCTGGCATGTCATAGTTTACAACCAGCGCGATCCCCTTTACATCAATGCCACGGGCCGCAATATCGGTAGCAACCAGAACTCTATGTTTTCCGGATTTAAACCCTTCAAGCGCTTCTCTTCGCTGGTACAGGCTTCTGTCCGAGTGAATCTCGGCCGCCGATATTTTTGCCACGCGAAGGTCCCGAGCCATGCGCTGTGCGGCAAACTTGGTGCGGGTGAATACAAGAACAGATCCAAGGGTCTCTAAAAGAATATGCTGAAGAAATTCGGGCTTCTGCTCTCGCGAAAGGATAACCAGCTCATGAGTGACGGTTTCTACGGTTGTGCCCGCGGGAGCAACCTCCACGCGAACGGGAAGCTTCATATGCTTAGAAGCAAGCTTCATGATTTCAGGAGGCATGGTAGCAGAAAATAGCATGGTCTGATGCTCTTCGGGCAGTTCCTGAAGAATAGTGACAAGTTGAGGAAGAAATCCCATGTCTAGCATACGATCTGCTTCGTCAAGCACAACAATGCTTGTGGTATGAAGCTTTAACTTTCCCTTTTCTATAAGGTCGTTTAGGCGACCGGGCGTGCCAATTACAACGTGAGGACGGCTAGAAAGCGCTCGAAGCTGGGGTCCAAAAGATGTTCCTCCAATCACCACAGCCGTACGAATACCCTGACTGTGCCCAATGTGACGCAAAGATTCGTCAACTTGCAAAGCAAGCTCTCTGGTGGGAAGAATCACAAGTCCCTGCCCCTTCCTTGAAAGGAGAAGTTGAACCAAAGGAATACCAAACGCAAGAGTCTTCCCCGTGCCTGTCTGCGCGATCCCAACCACGTCTTTGCCCTGAATGGCAATGGGAATCGCCTGATGCTGAATGGGGGTAGGTTCTACAAGTTTAAGACGTGAAAGCGTATCCAAAAGACCCGGGGCAATGCCCAGATCAGAAAATCCAACGCCCAATGTTTGTGTTTGAGTCATAGAGTCCCTACTATACATTATTCTAAAAAAATTGCAAGTGGGGGGGTTGACATATTTCAAATCATATGATATACTGTGTCAATCCCTGGTAAAGGGATTTTATTATGAACACCCTTACAAAACACTTTGCGACAGTAGCGGTTGCGCTTGTTTTTTTGGCTACAATGCCTACTATTCAAGCCGAAAATCAGGGAGGAACAGTAACAGATGACCCTCCGAGTACGGTGGGAGAGAGCATGGCCCTTGAAGGAAATACTCTTCTCCCTTCCTCTCCCCACTATGGCCCCGAGCGCGTAGTAAAGACCATGAACATCGTGATCACTGCCTACGCCTCTCTACCCAATCAAACATGGGGAAACCCGTTTCTAACGGCAAAAGAAACATATGTGCGGGAAGGCATTGTGGCGGCAAACTTTCTTCCTTTTGACACAAAGATCCGTATTCCCGAACTGTTTGGAGATCGCATCTTTGTAGTGGAAGATCGTATGCACCCACGCAAAGGATACCAGGTAGACATCTGGTACGCGGACAATAATGACGCTATTCAGTTTGGAAGACAGTACGCAACAATCGAAATTTTAGAACAGTAGACAAGAGTAGATAGGTGAAAACAGCCCGTTTGGGCTGTTTTCTTATAACAAGACTTGTTTCGCGCAGGATAGTGCCCGGGGTGGGACTTGAACCCACAAGCCTTTCGGCACACCATTTTAAGTGGTGCGTGTATGCCATTCCACCACCCGGGCAATGTTTTTCTTTTGGAGGCCTGGGCGAGAATCGAACTCGCGCATAGGAGTTTTGCAGACTCCCGGCTTACCACTTGCCTACCAGGCCATTCTCAAACTTGTCTCAAACTTGGCTTAGCTAAGTTATACAACATTTTTAAATTTTGTCCAAACTTGGTTCGACCAAGGATTCGCAAAGATTACGTACAGAAAAGCGCTACAGCCCGCCCTGCCGAACCTCTTCGGTGCCAAAGCGAAGTGTATCGCCCTCCTGAACACTTCCCCCTCCCTCTAGCATAAGGCCACACTCTTCGCCTTTGCGCGCGGAAGAAACATTTACCTTTCCTTGCTGTACGTTTTTTACCTTTCCCTTGCCCACCGCTTCTCCATCTCGAACAATCTCGGCAAGACATCCTTTGCGGACTTCTCCTTTTGTCACTTTTCCTCCAATGATCTGATTCTTCTTCTCTGCGGAAAATACCGCCAACACTCTCAGTTCTCCCACCTCTTCCCGTACCACTTCCGGAGCAACCCTGCTTTCCATAAGACTGCGAATACGCTCAATTAATTCGTAGATAATATCAAATCTCTCAATGGCAATACCGTTTCTATTGGCAAGATCAATAACGTCTGACCTTCCTTTAACACGAAAGGCAATAATAAGAGCTCCAGTTCCCTGCGCGTGTTTTACGTCTGCTTCTGTCACATCTCCCACACCGGCAAGAGCCGTTTGTAATATAACCTTCCCTTGAGGAATGTGAGCAAGTTGTTCTTGTATGGCTTCTAGAGATCCTCCAACATCCGCCTTAAGAATAATTGTGAGAGATGCCCCCTCACTTGTCGCAAGAACGGGAGAAGGAGCAAGCGCTGTTTCAACTCGCGCCGTCCTTGCCTCCCCTTCACTTGTGTAGATAGAAAACTCTTCTCCCACCGCCGGAGAGGCTTCAAACCCAATCACAAGAGCCGGCATACCGGGAAGCGCTTCTTTTAGCGTTACTCCCTGAAAATCCTCTAAAATACGAATTTTTCCAACAGACGAAGAGGTTCCAATAGTATCTCCAACAACAACGTGCCCGTCTCGCACAAGAATGGTTGTGGCAGGTCCCCTCTTGGCATCCAAAAAAGACTCAACAACAATGCCTCTGCCAAGCCCACGTGGATCACACTTAAGCTCTTCGATTTCGGCAACAAGCAAAACCATTTCCAAAAGATCCTGAATGCCCGTCTTTTGAGTGGCAGACGTAAGGACTTCTGACACCTTGCCTCCATACTTCTCTGTGTACACGCCCTTTTCCGCGAGTTGCTGACGCACTCTATCTGGATTTGATTCGGGCTTGTCTGTCTTGGTAATTGCGATCACAAAAGGCAGTTTAGTTTCTTCAATAACTCGAATTGCTTCTGCAGTCTGGGGCTTTACACCGTCATCCGCGGCCACCACAAGAATGGCAACATCCGCAACTCTTGCTCCTCGAGAACGCATAGCAGAAAACGCTTCGTGTCCAGGCGTATCCAAAAAAGTCATTCTGTGCCCTCGATATTCCGCTTGATAGGCTCCTATATGCTGGGTAATACCTCCGGACTCTTTTGCAGTAATGCGAAAATCATCTCGAATTGCCTCTAGCAACGAAGATTTCCCGTGATCAACATGCCCCAAAATCACAACTACTGGAGGCTTTGTCATAACTGTTTTTTGGTGAGATGAAGATTGTGTAACTGACATATATGTGTAGATTCCACACCCTTATTTATCTTGAATTACAAAACTCTGTGAGAAATATGTTTTTGAAGCGGCCCTCGGAGCGCGACGGCGCGAGAGTGAACCAAAAATCCAGCAGGATTTTATGGTGGTCGCGGAAAAAATATATTCGAACAAAGAGTTTTGTAATCTAAAGAATCAAAAGTTATTTAAACACGTTTGTGCTTTTTCTCTTTTGCAACCTCTTTTGGCTCTCTACCCAATGCCATGTCCACTACATTTTGCTCTTCTACTGAAAGCGGGTGAGGAGAAGCTCCTCCTCGTATCTGCTTTGCGTACATTCTTGTCATATCTCTCCCGTAGTGACTAGTAAGAACTACCCCCTCTTCTAACGAATTTAAAAAGGCAATAGAAAAGCTTTGGTCGCTCCCAACTTCACGGAATGGATTGTATCTCACCATTGCAACCTTTCCCACGGTCTTCTCAAGATCTTGCCGATACCCACGCAATTCTTCTTCCATATTCTGTATTCTTTTTTCTAAACGATGAATAGCAAGAACCGCCTCCTTGAGAGATTTTGGATCATTGTTGGGCTGCTCTTTTTTAAAAAAAGAAATCATGCGTAGGTTTTTATTTTACGTGGCGGAGGGTGAGGGATTTGAACCCCCAAGGGATTGCTCCCACTGGTGTTCGAGACCAGCGCAATAGCCGTTCTGCCAACCCTCCATTGGTGGACCCGCGGGGACTCGAACCCCGGACCTCTTGCATGCCATGCAAGCGCTCTAGCCAACTGAGCTACGGGCCCGCAACAAACACAATAAAACCCAACACCACAATAGAAATTTCACCCCCACACCAATTGTCTCCTTGGCAGGAATCGAACCTACATTTGCTCGTTAGGAGTGAGCCGTTCTGTCCATTGAACTACAAGGAGGCGATTGGTGTGGGGATTCAACACTTCTTCTCTCTAAAATTTGTACCATATTTTGCCTTCTCAAGCAACCCTCCAGACAGAAAAAGATGCGGGATTCTCTCCCATCTTGACAAGGTCTGTTTGCTCACTATAATGGGTCGTGTACTAAAAAGGTCGCAGGGAATAACGTGCAATACATAATTAAATAGTCCCTATGACATACGACGAAAATATCCTCACAACTCCGTTCGCAGAAGACGAAGACGACCTTGGAGATGACGAGTTCGAACCATTAAGTGGTCTGGATGATGAGGAGGAAGAAGAGGAAGAAGAAGAATAGCAACCAACACGTATCTACAACAAAACCCCGCGCCAAAGCGGGGTTTTGTGATTTTTGAATGGGGTGGCCAACGGGATTCGAACCCGTGATGAGAGCTCCACAAGCTCCAGTGTTGCCGCTACACTATGGCCACCATGATATATATCAATCATGGCGCAGTCCCTGTATATCATATTTGGATTGAATTGTTAAGGAATCGGATCCCCCGCACACCAAAATATTGGTGCCCTCGGCAGGAATCGAACCTGCATTAAGAGCTTAGAAGGCTCCCGTTCTGTCCATTGAACTACAAGGGCATGTGCAGTACTCTAGCAAATCCAGGGAAAAATTCAATCATCAACCTGGAGAGTATTGTTGGCTTGGGGTGAAAATATGTCTCGCAAAGGAGGAGATTCTTCTCGCGCTTCTTCTCGCCATCTCCATTCTTTACGTATCTCTTCCATGAGATCCCCTCGAAACTCCAAGAGAACTCTTTCTCCCACGCCTGCGCTTTTTTGCACAAGATACACGCGCGTCATGAAAAAAAGTGTAGAGACAAGAAGGGTTACAAGAATAGCAAACACAAACACAAGAAGTATGTGGTGTTCAAGAATCCGTTGAGCAAACGCGGGAAAATTTTTTCTCATATATATATTAGGGGGTATGTACGTAGACGCGAGCGAGGAGCGTCAGTCGCAGAAGACCATCATTTTCCAACGCGAATGATGCGTTCCGTATGTTTACAAGATATGGGCTATGTTCCACTCCCTGAAGAAAGGAAAATAGTTGCCTAAACGATCCTCGCCTTACAATACGAAACTCTATATAATCCCAGGGGAAAGTGTCTGCCTTCTGCACAAGACCCGGCGTTACCTCGACTGTTCCCCCAAGACTTTCTAAAAACTCCATAAATGCAATAGGTCTTGTTCTATCTACAAATACATTGGATATTAGATTCATCTCTTCGGAGCGAGAGGCAATAATACCCTCAAAGTATCGTATACTTCTCTCGTCCGCTCCCATCTGCGCGATCTGCTCTTTTAGCTCCTTGAGCATTAAAGAGTCTTTAAAGACTTCGCCGGCCATTGGAATGATGAGAAAAATAAGCGCCCCAAGCGCCACACACAGGCTGCCAACAAGAAGAGTAAGTGTTTTTTGCCGAATATTCATAGTCCCAATACGGCCGATGCCGAAAATTGTATATTGACAGGAGAAACCCAATTTGAGGGAGGGAAAGAGACTTCTGTAAACATTGGTTCCGCGTTCATGGCCTCCATAAATGCTTCAAGGTGTGTTCTGGTTGGAGAAAATCCTCTCACCGCTATAGTGCCCGGCTCCTGAATCATTGTTTTCCCCGCGCGACGCTCCCAGGGCGCTTCGTAAGTAATATGCGTTACCGTCATCCCGTCTGGAAGCATAGAAGATAGGTGACGCATAACAAGCGTAATGTTTGATTGTTTTTTATAGAACCCGGAAATGGAGGAAAGCTGTGTGTTTGCTGACCGAACAATATCCGCAAGCTCTGATTCTTCGGCATAATCCGGCGCAAAAGAATCCTTTAGCGCCTCGTAAGAATGAATCTGTTCGGCAAGGGAGAATTTGAGAATCGCGAGAAACCCAAGAAATAAAATAAAGCATACACCAAGAATACCAAGGAACAGAGAAAGAGCGCGCAAGCGCATTTCTTGATCAAAGTTCTCTTTGTCTTGTAAAGAAAGAAGATTAATCATATATACTGCCCCGAAGAGCAAGTCCTATGGCGGTTGTGTACCGTAGCGCGTCAGGCAGAGAAAGGGGTGGGAGATGGTTAGGTGGGAAATCGACATTTGCCCAGGGGTTTCCTCTTTTTACTTCTATATTTAGCTCCTTGGTAAGGAACGGAACAATGCCCTTAAGGTTGGTTCCCCCTCCGCAGAGGTAAATCTTCTGCACTCGAGTTTCTTTTTTTAAAGAAACATGCCTGTGTTCTTCGTGCGACTCATAAAAATCCATGTACCGTCGCGCTTGCTTGGCCAAATCGGATACAAAAGGAATAAGCGCGCGAGATACATCAAGCGCCTGCCCCCCTTCTTTACTCACCAGACCATGCTGGCATTTCAGAGCTTCTGCCTCTCGCTGTTCTATATGAAGAGAATTCATAATAGCTTCTGTAAACTGTTTTCCCGATATCTGAATGGAGGTGGTAAAGCGTAGCGATGAATCCGAGAACACAGCAATCCCCGTTCTTACCTCCCCCAAATCTATGATCATAACAGGAACAGAAGAGATCCCACTCTTGATGAGCGCTCGAGCGCATGACAAAGATTCTATCTCAAGAGCAATTGGAACAAGACCGGCTCCGCGTATCGCCTCAACATATTCGTTCACTATTTCTCGCGGAAACGCGCAGAGCAGAACATCCAAATGATCTTGGTCTGGAGATGACGGCAATATTTCAAAATCAAGAATAACCGAATCAAGAGGATAGGGAATGTAGTTCTCCGCCTCAAAGGGAACGGCGCGCAAAGCTTCTTCCTCTTTCATGCGTGGCAGTTGAATAACTTGCACAAACGCCGGCTCTTCCGGAAGAGAAACAACAACATGCTTCTTGCCAGATAGTTGCGAAGAAACAGATGAGACCGCTTGGTAAATACTGTCTCGCAGTTTCTCTTGGTTCTTGATCTCCCCCTTCTCTACAATGCCCTGCTCCATACGTGTTTCCCCGGTAACGCCCACGCGCGCGTATGCTGTATCTCTTCTAAGAGAGAGTAGGGGGGTATGAATAGAAATATCAACAATCTTTATAGAGAGATCTGAAATATCAAGACCAAACGCCGGAGGTCGTATGGAAAATATTCCACTCATACGCGCACTATACCATAAAATACCTTCTCATTGCACCTCTTCCCAACTTAAGACCTGCCATCCTCCACCGGGCCCGCTAGAAAACGATGAATTTGTAAGTCCCGACTCGTACTCCAAAACCGCATTGTTCTTTGTGTGGACACCATACCCGGTCAGTTCACGCATTTTTGTGTTGTTTTGAATCTCAATCCACCCAGCGCTGGTATATAGAATGTCGGCCTTTGCGTTGTTCTTAATAACAACGGCAGGATTTGCCAAAGACGTAGAGAGGTACATAAGGTAACTTCCATCCTGCCCGGATCCTCGAGACTCGCTTAGATTCTGTAGTGTAATAACACTATCAGAAATGAGCACTCCCCCCGTTGCTCCATACCCAGAACTTAGCTGAACAATAGAAAGATTATTTACATTTACCTTTCCCGTAACCCACACAACGCCGGTTAGCGTAAGTTGAGCCGAACTACTTAGGTTTATATCTCCGTTTATCTTCAAGGGCCCGATTGACTCCCGGTTTGATCCCGAAAGCGTGTAATTTCCCTCGTATATGCCTCCCGCCTCTGCCTCCTGTTTCCACAAAAAAATCTGCTGCTCGGTAATAGGAAGAGGAAGGGACTCCACCTCTTCTTCCAGATTTTCTATAGCAACCGCCGTACATCCTTGGTTTGTGGCAACGGTAAGCGTACCGCCAATAGAAGAGTTTTGGCACACGAAAGCCGTTGCGTTCTCTGTAATATTCCCTCCACTCAAAATATTTGTTCCTGCGACTTGAACAGATCCCTCAATGTTTGTACCCGCGGAAGATGTTATGGGGCCATTGGAAAACACGTTCCCCTTAACCTTGCTTAGATTGCTCATGCGCAGGCCCCCGTCTCCAATATGAGCGCCAAAGTAAAAAGATATGGATTCTGTTGACATGCCATACGTCACGCGCACCTCGCGGAATCGATTGCTCCGCTCTGCTAACGAAACAATCTCCCGGGTTCCTCCCACTCCAATATCTGTGACTTCCACAGAAGCGGTAAACAACTCTTCTTGAAGCGTGAGGGGATTTGAAACATCCCACCCGTTTTTGAGCTTGAGTAGCGCGTCTTCTATCCCTGCTTCTGCCCCATAGTACGCCTGAAACGAAGATCTGAGGGACCCCGCGATACGCTGCTGGTGAGCCGAAGCAAATGCGAGAGCAGAAGCAATAGAAAACGCCAGCACCGACAAAAACAAGATTACAAGCAACACCGCCATGCCAGACTGTGAGGAATGTTTTTTCATAATTACAACGCGCGCATGGCAAATGTTGATTGTAGCTCTGTTTCTTCAATAACAAGGACGATTTGGAAAGACCTTTCTCCGGTTCTCCTGAACACAAGACTCTCCACAGACACGTCTTGCGAAGTAACCACAGCAACTTCTTGCCCTTCTCTCTTTACACATACCTGATTCTGACACAAGAAAATATCAACATATGAAAATGGCTCTCCCGGGGGGACTTCTCTTGTTGTTCTTAGAGAAAGCTGACCTTCTGCGCTATTCAACACGCTTGTTGGCTCATACAACTCAACAGCTCCGTACACCTCTCGGGAGATTGCGGCAAGCGCCCGTTCTCCCTCTAGCATGGATTGTCCTTGTCGTTCCAGATTGCCTTGGGCGCGCACCATCCAAACGGTAAATGAGATAACCGAAGAAGAAATTATGATAAGGATCCCCGCGTAGATAACAACCTCTATAAGTGTAAACCCCCACACCAAACGAGCGGCGCGCTTCGCGCGAGAAGATAAAATCTCCGCTTGTTCTGGTGTGGGGGTAAACCCTCTGGTAAAAAGATGTTTCATTCTCTCCAGTTTGTTATATACGTAACCAACACTTCTTCTCTTTCTTCACTTCTTTCTTGCCAAGAAACGCGAACCATCAGGCGTCTGGTATTTGGGTCTTCTGTGCCCGTGGAAGCAATGTTATTATTTGCGTCGCGGAACACGCCCCCCATCGTAAATGATCTTGTAAATCGTTCAATCTCTTCTTCTCCCGCGAGAAACTCCCACGCGGGAGGGTCTTGAGACAAAGATGGATAGTAGGTTCCTCCAACAACCAACGCTCCAATACCATCTGCCCAGGGTGTCTCGTCTCGAACGCTCCGTACGGCTTCAACCACTTCACGAGCAAGAAAGAGAGCTTGCATTGAAGCAGATGAAGAAGCCGACACACGCACAGAAAGAGCCGTCAACGAGGCTATCCCGCCAATCAACATACCCGCGATAGCAAGAGCAACAAGAACCTCTATGAGTGTAAGCCCTCTTGATGACTTCATAGTATTATTGCCATATTGGATCTTGCGTATACGCAGATGTTCCGACAAATGTTTCTCCCTCCGCGTCATACAAGACTACAGAGCCCGTTGCGTCTCCGCTGAACTCTATGGTGAGCGGGGCGGTATTCTTGCTCTTGTCCCGGTGGATAGAGAGAACAGTTCCAAAGCTTGGATCATTGAACAGGTGTGTCCGCACAATCAGATATTGAGATTCTTCTCCCACGTTTACGGTTCCTTCCCAATGTACCTGCCCTCCTGCAAGAGCATTTTCTACAGAGATTGCGTGCGTAACTTCGTTAAGCTCCGAATCCAGAAAACGTAAAACAATATCCTCTTGAAGTTCAATGTCCCGCCCTTGGTACGGAATATGCGCATGCCGGGAATCCCGGAGACGATCCTCTCCAAGATCTCCCTCTCCTGCGCCAACAGCAAGTACTCCTTGGTTTGTAATCACAATACGTTCTTCAATGTTGGAACGCAGGCGAGAGCGCATAGTCAGAGAACCTGCCGGAATGGCAGATCCCGTCACCCGCTGGAAAACAACCTCTTGCCCTTCTCCCAGAGAAAGCTCCGACAATTCAAGAGACGAAGGCATAAGATATTCTCTGTCTGCCGATGGATCACGATCCTCGTATGAAGCTCCGCGAAAGAGAATAAGCGTAAGATGTTCTTCATCTGTAAGAAAAAACACACCATGGTGCTCCGCCTCCAAAGAAGAGACAGCATTATTTTGCGCAAGTCTTAAAATCGAAAGTGTTTCCTGAACCCCCCGATGCATATCGGACTGCGCCCGAAACGACTGAAGAGAAACCCCTCCTATCGCAAGCAAGATAGAGCTTATTGCCAGCACCACCAAGATTTCAATTAGGGTGAATCCTCTCATTACTATACTATTTGATATGTTGTAACATAGAATACATGGGTTGGAGCATAGAAATGGCAAAGAAGCCGACTCCAATCCCAATCATGAGCATGAGCACGGGTTCAATGAGAGAAGAGATATTTTTTACCATTGTTGCAACCTCTTCTTCTAGAAAATCCGCGAGTTGGCGAAAAATTTCCGCTGTCTGGCCGGTCTCTTCTCCGGCCTCAAGCATTTGCAATACCAAAGCGGGATACAAGAATTCATAGTTTCTCAACGTTTGAGATAGTTTTTCTCCTTTTCGAATATTTTGGGAGGCTTTTAGAAGAGAGTCTTCAAAGTAGCTGTTTGATACCACTGCCGACGTGATTTCCAGAGATCTGGCGATTGGCACTCCAGCCGAAATCAAGGAGCTAAGCGTGCGCACCGTTAGGGCGGCGTTTGTCTTTCTTGTCATATCCCCTATAACAGGAAGAAAGAGAAGCACCTTGCTTTCTACCTTCTTGCCTTTGGGCGTTCTTCTAAACGCAAGAAGTCCCCCGATGGCCACAATAACAATAAAGACAAGCACGTACCAGAACGAGAAGAGAAAATTCTTCAGGCCAATCATAAACTGTGTAGCGACAGGAAGATTCGCCCCCATCTCCAAGAACGTTTCCTCCAGTTGAGGAACAACCATTACAAGCATAAGAATGGCAATGCCAATCATGGCAACAAATACAACCGAAGGATACATAAGCGCCCCCCTAACCTTTGACTTTATATCATATTCGCGTTCCATCTGAAGGATAAGACTCTCTATAACCTGATCAAGCCCTCCGGACTCTTCCCCCGCCCGTATCATATGCGAGAATATGGGAGAGAAAATATCCGGATACTTTTCCATAGCTTCAGAAAGCGTCTTGCCCTGAATCACATCTTCTCTAATAGACGTGAGAGCGATCCGAAAACGTTTGCTTTTGGTCTGCGCGATACTCACGCTTAAAGCCCGAGGCAAACTAAGCCCCGACATAACCATCACCCGCGTGCTTCTCAAAAATACAATCTTCTCAATAAGGGGCACCCCAGACAGAGAGCTTAGCGCCTCCTTGATCGAAACAAGAATCTTTGGCCCCTTCTTTATGCCCTGCTCCTCTGACGAAACAAGAATATGCCCATCCTCTCGAATAAGGCGAGCAAGTTCATGCTCGTCTGAGGCTTCCCGTATTTTTGAGAAGTGTTCGCCACTAGAAGAAATCGCTGTATACGAGTAGAAAGGCATAGGAGTTTAAATTCGAAATCCTAATATCGAAATACGAAACAAATTCGAAATCATAATGTTCAAAATGACTCTGTCACCCTCATTCCTTTTCTGTTCTGTCATTCCCAACTCCTTTCTGTCATCCCCGACTTGATCGGGGATCCAGACTTTTTGACTGGATTCCCGCTTTCGCGGGAATGACATAAGTGGAACTGGGAATGACAATACGGTTTATGATTTATGATTTCGGTCATTATAATTTGTTTCGAATTTCGGGTTTCGTGCTTCGAATTTACTACTCTTTAAGGTTACTCTATAATAACGCGCAGAACTTCTTCCAACGACGTTACTCCTTGAGCCGCTTTTACAACTCCATCTTCCATCATGGTTCTCATGCCCTCTTTGACCGCCTGCGCCTGGATGTCATCTGAAGTTGCTCCGCTACTCACCAAATGCTTGATTGTTTCTGTCACTTCTAGCACCTCATAGATCCCCAACCTTCCCTTATATCCGTCATCGCATGTTGCGCTAGCTTTAGGTCGAAAGAATAAGGTATCTTGTATCCCTTCTCCTTTTTTGATCACCCCCTCTTCTCGCAAAATCGAAACAACCCGCTCAATATCAATGTACTCGGACATGCGCTCCAACTCCTTTTCGTTAAGTCGATATTCTTCTCGCTCTTCGCACAGACGACGCACCAAACGTTGAGCTATCACCACGTTTACGGTAGAAGAAATAAGGAACGACTCCACTTCCATGTCTAACAAACGAGGAAATGTTCCGGCGGCCGTGTTTGTGTGAAGTGTGGAGAGCACAAGGTGTCCCGTGAGAGCCGCATTCACAGCAAGCTTGGCGGTCTCCGTGTCCCGAATTTCTCCAACCATAATAATATCAGGGTCTTGGCGCAAGAGAGATCGCAGTCCTGATGCGAATGTCAATCCAATATCGGGACGTACCTGCGTTTGGTTGATTCTGGGCATGCGATACTCAATTGGGTCTTCTACGGTAGAGATGTTCACCTCCGGAGTATTCAAAAGCTCCATCATAGAATAGAGAGTAGTTGTTTTTCCAGACCCCGTGGGACCCGTAACCAGAATCATACCGGTAGGACGCCTAAGCCCTTTCTGGACAGCTTCCAAGGACTCTCCTCGAAACCCAAGCTGTTCTAGTGTGAGCGCGCGGGAAGTTTCGGGAAGCAGACGCATAACAATTTTTTCCCCGTCTAGAATGGGAAGAACGGAAACACGAACGGAGTAGCGATATTCGTCTGTCTCGATTTTGAACCTCCCGTCTTGAGGAAGACGATGCTCGTCTAACTTGAGATTGGAAAGCACTTTGATGCGCGCCACAAGCCCGGAGGCTGCTTGGCGAGGAAGTACCATGGCATCCCGCAAAATACCGTCGATACGATACCGTACCACTACCTCTTTCTCTTCTGGCTCAATGTGGATATCGGATGCCTGTTGAAGAATGGCATGTTTGAGCAGGGTATCTACAATCCGAATGACAGGAATCTCCTCGGCCACCTTCTCTAACTCATGCTCATTCTCTCCTTCTTCCCCTCGATCCTGAAAGGCCTTAATGTCCGTTACCTCCTTTTGTATAATATCTCCAAATTCGGCAGAAAGCGTTTTGGAATACTGCTGAAGAACCTGTTTCATGCTCTCGGGAGTCGTGAGACGAGCCAAAATGCGAAGATTTGCCTTCTTGCGAATAAAGTCAATGGTAGTAAGATCCTCCGGATCAAGCATGGCAACTTCAAGATCTCTCCCCTTTTTCCGAAAGGCAACAATGCTATGGGATTTGGCAATGGGTTCGGGAATGATTTTGAGCACTTCGGACTCGATCTTTTCTTCCCCCAGGTTCACGAATGGAATACCCAAAATATATGCCTCCATTTTTATGAGATCTTCTTGAGAAATAAACCCCTTGGCAACAAGAATATCTCCCAGTCGCTTCTGGGTCTTTACTGCCGTCTCTTGGGCTTCTTGAAACTGCTTTTCCGATACCAGATCCGCGTCTGCAAGAAAGGCTTTTAGTTGCTGAGGTTCTACACGCATAGTGTACGGTTAGATACTGCCACTTATCACGCCATTGTTTCACGCACTTTTTGCACTACATCTTCCAATTGGTAGTTTGACTTCACCAGGTATGTGGTTGCCCCCAGATCAAGTGCTCGTTGAATGTCCGCCATGTCTTCAAGGTTTGTAAGCACAATCACGGGAATCTCTTTTGTCTTTGGATCGGCCTTCAACTCCTCTAGTACAGCAAAGCCGTCTTTTTTGGGCAACACAAGGTCAAGAAGAATAAGGTCGGGAAGGTTTTCTTTTGCAAGTCGCACGCCAATCTCCCCGTCCAGCGCAGAAACGACTCGCATCTCATTTTCCAGCGCTCCTCCTATTGTCTTCTGCAGAGCCGACTCGTCTTCTATGATAAGTATTGTTTTCATGGGTATATGTATTATGTTTCCCGACGTGCCCGGGGAAGAGTAAACCAGAACACCGACCCTTTGTATTGAACAGACCTGAATCCTATTTCTCCTCCCATCTTCTCAACAATAGATTTTGCAATATA
>JAUYLB010000015.1 GCA_030699785.1 bacterium | reverse complement strand
GTGCGCGTGTTTTCCTGGCCCGTACCCTAGAACCTATCCTAATATTGCCACAGCAAAAGAGGCGTGATACAAAAAAGTATCAACAGAAACGTAAAAACTCAAAGACTCACGATGCCATTCTGGATTCGACATGCGATTGCTTAAATTTTCTATGTGTGAACAAATCAGACTTACACAGATTCCTTAAAGTTTATGTGTGGGATTATGCCTGTATCGATCCTGTCAAATCTAGCATCTAAAAGAAAAGAGCAGGCACAAGTTATTTTTTGTGTCTACTCTTTGTGTCTACTCTAGATGAGTCCGTGCCGATAAAGAGCTGATCCAACGTCTTGCATAAGGATATGTCCTGGAATTGTTTCAGATCCTTCGTACATCCGACTTTGCCCAATCTGGGTAAAGCGGAGCCCAAGTCGTCTCAAGAGAATCCATAAGCGATGATCCGCCGCTATGAGAACTCCACTAATCTTCTTCTCTTTCATCGCTTTTTGATACATTGCCACTATAAGCGTGAGAGCGGCTTCACTACCTTGCCTACGATGATCGCGATGCACTGTCAGGAGGGTAACTTCACATAGATCACTCTTCGGCGAAAACAAACTTGTAGTCCTGAAATCCGTCAATGTGGGAAACCCCTGCGAGTTTTCCCAAATGACACGGGCCGTACCGACCTCCTTCTTATCGGAAAGCAGTAGAAAATCGGATGACCAACCATCGTATATCGCATAGTGCCTCTTGATCTCCTCAAGATCCTCTAAAGTAGCATAATTCTGCTCCAGCCATATACTACTCCAGAGATGAGTAAAGATAGAGCTTTCCTGCTCAGTCTTCACCTGTTTCGTTGCAAACAGTCCTACCATATCTCTCCCTCCTTTCCTGCCCTATTGCATATGGTGAATATTCAAGCTAAGATAGAATAATACATATGTCAAGACATACTAAAACAAAAGAGAGGAGAATATTTGGATATCATCTTGCCCTTGATTGCTATGAATGCGACCCCAAAGCTCTTGATAGCGTTGAGGTCTGCTATAAATATCTTGACGAATTGCCAGAACTAATAGGAGTAAATAAACAATCACCACCCTTTGTGATATATACCGACCCTGTTAAATATCCGGATAAGGCAGGGATAAGCGGTTGGGTTCCCATTGTGGAATCAGGTCTCTCTATCCACACCATAACTCCCACGCTTTTTGCATCAATAGATATTTATAGTTGCAAAAAGTACGATATTGAGTTTGTGAAAGAGTACACAAGAAAGATCTTTCATCCAAAAAAAATAGAAGAGAAGTTTTTCACCCGGGGAGAGGAGTATATTCACCCCGACCCTGATAGTTTCTCATAATGTCACTTCAAATAGTCCTTCCATTGCTCTCGGGGACATTTATTGTGCTTCTTGGTACTATTGTTCTTCTCCGAGGTTCTAGTGACCGAGTAAATCGCGTGTTTTTTGCATTTGCTTTTTCGGTTACGTTTTGGGTCTTGTCTGTTTTACTATCTGACAACTCCACCACTGAAATGATGGCGCTTTTCTGGGCTCGTTCCGCAATTGTGGGACCCATTTTCATACCCGCAATTTTTTTGTACTTTTCCCTTGTTTTTCCCAAAGATAAGTTATCGAGCAATCCATGGTTGTCGGCGCTGATTTTTGCTCCATCTTTATTGCTACTTCCCTTGGTTCCAACTAGTTACAATGTCGAAAGCGTATCTCTAGAAACATGGGGAGTAGATTTTGCTCCCGGAGCACTCTATCTTATATTTCTTGTGTACCTTATCGCATACATCATAGCGACAGCAATTGTACTTTTCCGAAACTATAAAGTAAGCAACGAAACAGAGAAAATCCAAATTATCTATGTCGCATTTGGGTGGGTAGTAGCTATTGCTATAGGGTTGATATCAAATCTTCTCCTGCCTCTTCTGGGTGAGACCCGAGGATCAGTACTTGGACCTTCGATAGCAATAATTCCATGGGTTGGACTCACCACATATGCGATACTCAAACACCATCTATTTGATATTAAGGTCATTGCAACCGAAATTTTCACCACGCTTCTTCTACTTGTTCTCGCGATTAATGTTCTGAATTTTGATACTACTGCTCAACTTATTTTTAATATTGGCATATTAATCGGCGCGGCAATTATTGGAATATTTTTGATTCGATCCGTCATTTGGGAGGTAAGAATGCGGAAAGAACTCCAGAAAGCATACGAGGAACTCAAGCGACTGGATAAAGCAAAGTCAGAGTTTGTTTCTATTGCTTCCCATCAGCTACGCACCCCACTCACCGCCATTAAAGGATATATTTCTATGATTAGAGAGGGGGTATACAAAAACAATCCCCAAAAACAGGACCAGGCAATGGAAAGTGTCTATGCCTCAAATGAACGCCTTATCCGACTGGTGAATGATCTCTTAAGCCTCTCTCGTCTTGAGTCGGGCAAGATTGAAATACAAAGAGAAGAGGTATCCATAGAAAAGCTTGTTCAAGACACCCTCAACGAGATCTCTATCAAAGCAAAAGAAAAAGGTATTGAGCTACGCATAGAAATGCCAGAAGAGAAGCTTCCCTCATTTTTTGCAGACGGACCAAAAGTAAGAAACGCCCTCTTGAATATTATTGACAACGCTATTCGATATACAGAAAAGGGGAGTGTAATCGTTAGAATCCTTCCCATATACCAAGGAAATAAAATAGACAAAGTGCAGATCCAAATTCAAGATACCGGAGAGGGGATGGATCAAGAAGAGCTACAAGGACTTTTCGAAAGCTTTAGACGAGGAAAAACTGGCCAGCAGACATGGACAGAAGGAGCAGGCCTTGGCCTGTACATTGCAAAACGTTTTCTGGAATTGCAAGGGGGACGCGTCTGGGCCGAATCCCCCGGAAAAGGAAAGGGTAGCACCTTTACGATTGAATTACCCTTGAGTCATGTTTAACTAATTTAACTAACCGATTAACAAACTAACGAATTAAAAGATTAAGGATGAAGATCAAAAAGAAAACATTAGTACAATACTGTATACAATTGTATACAGTATTGTACTAAATTGTACTAATGTTGCAACGATATCTTTGCTCGAGTTAAGGAAATAAAGAAAAAGAAATAACAAAAAGGAAACAAAGAAAGAAAATGGGGAAGGAGACGATCTTACTTACTTAGTCCGTGCATTTTTAGCGCAATTGCGCTAAAAATGCACGGATGAGAGTACTGCCTTTGCTGAATATTGCCTTGTTGTTAGAAAAACTTAGGCAGAATCACACTATGCCAAAACTTATAGAAACCGAGTCAAAACTCTCATGCTACATAGCATGAGAGTTTGTGACGAGTTTAGATCTTTCTCATAAAGAATTCAGAATAAGTTACATCAGTATCGTGCCATGGTATGGTATAGTATCGATTGTATGAGTATTATAACAACCCTTAACGCATGTCTGATAATTACGCAACGTATCAAGTTTCTCTAAAAGTTTTGTTTAAGCGTGGAAAGTCTGTACTGTTGATTTGTGACCAAAACGGAGTTTGGGATTTTCCCGGCGGCAGAATTGATTTAACAGAAACGCGCTCTTCTTTTTCTGCTGTTATTGATAGAGAGATAAAAGAAGAGCTTGGAGAAGATATTACATACACTCTTGGGGCGCCGGTACTCTGCTTCTCAAGGCATCTCGTAGATCAAGCAGAGCCCGTACTTATTGTTGTATATTCGGCTGAATATCTTGGGGGGAGTATTCAACTTTCTTTAGAACATGATAGTTGGGAGTGGATTGATCCATCCCTATACTCATTTCGTGAAGAAGATTTTTTTAGCAAAGAAGAATATGATGCAATTGTGCCGTATCTGCAATCATCCTGAAAATGCCTTGACGTTCCGTCGCCGAAGCGGTATAGCGCGTAGGAAACAGGAACAAGGCATTATTTTTTGGCATTAGCGCATTTCACCCTCTGTGAAAACCAAAACAGGAGGTTCTTTCTAAGACGCCTCCTGTTTTGCTATGGGGCGAAAGATCCTACGGACAGTAGAGAATTTGAGTAACGCGTTACTCAACACTGATCACCTCCACGGTTTCTGTTCCTTCTTCAGGCAATTCAAACGAGCGGGTATCTCCGGGGCATGCGCCGATCAAAGCACTCCCCAAAGGACTCTTCTGAGAAATGCGTCCCTGTCCCGGATCTACATCCACTGCATATTCTACAATGGTATAGATCTCGATCATGCCGTCCGAGAACCGAATGGTGACCCGGGATCCGACACGAACACGAACGGTATTATTCGTGTCGGAGAACGCGACAATCTTCCGGCGCTCTTGCATAAGAATCACCTCCTTTCTCTGTTATCTGTCTCCGTCCCCGTAGCATTGTTCTTGTATAGGTTCTATATTTAGTATCCCACAGCATAAGGAAAATACAAGTTTTCCCTCTCTGTGCTATAATAAACACAGAACACTGACAACGCCCTAAAAGAAAGGAGGTGAGAACCGTGGGAATTCTGGCTTTTGGAACCGATTCTTTAGATGCTCCGGATTTAGGAATCGACCAGGCAGTTGATTTTTGGACCAACCGGCTGCAGAAGCATCTGCAACATGTCGGGTGCCCGGACCATACAAGAAAGGAGGAGGCGGTAAGCGTCGCATCTTTCTGGCTTGCAAGGCATGCCCAGACATCCACACAAACAGAGAAGATATTTCGACTTATCTCTGGAACTATCCACCAGTCCATAGATCCTGAAATAATGGATGTTTCAGGCCTAACCACCCTCTTTTATCAACTGGTAAGGGGTGGGGTACCAGAACAAACTTTGGTTGTGGTCACCACGAGCATCCGAGCGGTGCTCGCGCCAGAACAGGGTACCGGACCTGACAGTGGTCGTGGCTACGGAAAAAGAAGGAGGTAGGGGGAGCGTGTCAGACGACAATGACAATAGGGCAATCGCCCAAGGCGGCTCTTCCAAACAAGAGCCGCTTTGTCAAGAAATACAAAACGCCCACACAATGTCGGATACACAGCAGCCCCCCCAATTTTTTCTTCTTGACAGGCAGGCTCAATTCCATGACAATATGTTTATGACAAAGCTTCTTATCGTAGAAGATGAGAAAATACTCTCCGAAATGTACTGTGATACATTTATAAAACAAGGGTATGATGTATGTGTTGCGCCATCTGCAGAAGAAGGGCTAGATGCGATAGTAAAAGAGCTTCCTGATTTTA
>JAUYLB010000006.1 GCA_030699785.1 bacterium | reverse complement strand
AGTAAGAACAACGCGGTCCACGGGAATAGTAGAGAGCGTTTGAACAAACTGGTCAAAAAGCGCCAGCGTGCGCTGATACTGATGGGGCTGAAAGATCAGCCAGATCTCTTTTTTTGGCCATAGAGTTCTAGCGGCCTCAATAGTGGCTTTAATTTCTGTTGGGTGGTGCCCATAGTCGCTCACAAGGATTGAGGGAGCAACAGCAGATTTAGTGAATGTTTCAAATCTGCGCCAACTTCCTTTGTATGTGGCAAGAGCCATAAGGATTGTTTTTGCTGGAATCTTAAGAAGCTTGCAAACTTCTAAAGCCGCAAGCGCGTTTGCAACGTTGTGTGTTCCCGGAACACGCAGAGAGCCACGTAATATGGTAGCCTCTTTTTGAGAAAGGGAGAATGATTTTTTGCGAGAATCTTCTTTGACTGATGTGGCAATAGAGTTTGCTCCTGGGTTGTCTTGGTTAAATATCAGTGTTCCCGACAAGGGCAGAAAAGAAACAAACGATCGGAACGCGCCTTGAAGGTTTTTTAAAGATCCATAGTAATCTAAATGGTCGGGCTCTAGATTGGTGAGTACGACAATCTTGGGGCGGTAGTTTAGAAACGAGGCAAAATGTTCGTCTGCTTCTATAACTAGAATGTTGGACTTTCCTACTCTGCAATTGGTGTCTCCATATTCTTTTAATTTTGTGCCAACAATAACGGTAGGATCTTTACCCGCGGACTGAAGCGTTAATCCAATCATGGCGGTTGTGGTGCTTTTTCCGTGCGTGCCACAAACCGCAATGGTGTAATGTGTTTTTGTTAGTTCTCCCAGCGCTTCAGGATAGCTCTTTATACTAATCTCTTCTCTCTTTTTTTGCAGTTTTCTTGCCTGTTTTAGCTCGGGATTATTTTGGGGAACCGCGGGGCTATACACAACCAGATCAACATCTTGAAGAACCAGCGACGCGTTATGCTTGCCCGTAAAAATATCAGCCCCTCGCTCTTTGAGCTTTTCAATAATATCGGAACCAGCCAGGTCAGACCCCGTTACAGAATGCCCCTGTGAAAGATACACAAACGCAAGAGAAGAAACGCCGATTCCTCCAATACCAACAATATGTATGTTCATTTAGGTTTTTAAAAACGGTATGCTTTCTATCTCCGTGTATTTCATGACTCCCCTGCCCTGCCTGCTTTCCATTATCTCCATAGAAGAAATTTTACATGCAAGGGAGAGTGGTTCTGAAACATTGGGCTGTTCTTCTTGCTCTATATTTTGAAACTGAAGCTCTTTTAGTCTTGCTAGTGTAACATGCGGGGAGAAAGTGGACTTTTCTTGTTTGTATAGGTTTGCTTTTGCAAGGTCTTGGACTATCTCTTTCTGAAGAGAGTTGAGCAATGCATTGGGTTCTAAAAGAGCCCAAACCATACAAGGTGGTCCTTGTGGCGGTCCGTAGGATATTTCAGAGAAAGAGATATCAATGGGCTTTTGCTCCTCTCCTATTTTTTGCAGAACATTTGCCGTATGGGCAATTTCTTTTTGAGACCTGTTCCCCAGAAACGCAAGTGTAATATGAAGATTATCAAGAGAGACCCATCGCGCGGGCAGTTCTGGAAACCGCTCTTTTACCAAAAGAAGTTCCCGTTTTACGGAATCCTTTAAATTAAGGGCAATAAATACAGATGTTACCGGGGCCATACGCGGGTGGATTATATCACAAAAATAAGGTAGAATAAAGCGGTTATGACAGAAAATAAAAAGCAAAAAGAAAGAGGATTTAGCATTATTCTTCGCCACCTTAAACCCCACAAAAAGACGCTTATAGTGTTGAGTGTCCTTAGTGTTATATCGGCGGGAGCAAATGCAACAGTCCCCTATTTGGCGGGCCGTCTTATTGACCATCTTATTACCGCAAGCGGGGTGTTTTTTGTTGTGCTGGGCGTGTGGGCTGTTCTAAAACTTGTTGCCGACGGAGTTGACTGGAAGATCGCAAAGATGAGTAGCGCGCTTCAAAGAATCGTGATGGCGGAATATGTCAGTCGCGGATTTGGCAAGCTTTTGGAACTTCCTATGAAGTTTCACAAAAACCGTAGAATAGGAGAAATTGGAAACAAGATTGACAATTCCGCGGACCATCTTAGTAATATTATAAGCGAAATCATTGTTGATCTCTTCCCTCAATTTTTAAGTATTGTGTTTGCCCTTTCTATTGTATTTGTTATAGAATATCGCCTTGGGTTTATTTTGATGGCAAGTATTTTTATCTATGCGCTTATCCTTATCCGAGCGGCCTCTCCTATAGTTGCTATGCTCAAGCGGGCACAACGCGCCAATCACGACGCGTACTCCAATGCTTATGATATTATTTCTAATGTTGAGGCAGTCAAGCAGGCAATCACAGAAGATCGAGAGCAAAGACGTTTATACCGGGATATGCGCCTTAAAACGGCTCCGCTTTGGATCAACGTCATTCATATTTGGCAAAATCTCTCGTTCTGGCAAAGAATAATTATTAGCGCGGTGCAGGGTGTTATTTTTCTTATCTCATTTTTCTTTGTGCGAGACGGAACTATGAGTGTTGGAGGTTTGGTGGCGGTAAACGGATATGCCGCAATGGTGTTTGGCCCCTTTGTGATCCTTGCCCGGAACTGGCACTCCGTGCAGCATGGAATCACTTCTCTGGAGTTTTCAGAAAGAATGCTTTCTACTCCTCCAGAGGTATACAAACCTGAGCGTGGCGTGTATCTTGATAAAATCAAAGGAGACATTACTTTTAAGAATGTAAGCTTTCGCTATGCTACAAACCAGCCATGGGTGCTTAAAAATATTTCTTTTCATGTAGCGCAAGGAGAGAAGGTGGCGTTGGTGGGAAAATCAGGAGAAGGGAAAAGCACGCTTGCCGATTTGATTTCTTGTATGTACCATCCTGCCAAAGGAAGTGTGCGGATTGATGGAGTAGACGCAAAACGGCTAGATCTCAAAAAACTAAGGTCTTCTATTGCTGTTGTTCCCCAAGAGGTGGTGCTATTTAACGATACGGTAAAAAATAATATTCGATACGGCAAGTGGAACACAGCATCAAAAGAAGTTGAAGAAGCTGCTCAACTGGCCCATGCTCACGATTTTATCCAGAAGTTTCCCAAAAAATATGACCAGATGGTTGGTGAGCGAGGAGTAAAACTTTCTGTTGGGCAAAAACAAAGAATTGCCATTGCCCGAGCGATTCTTAGAGATCCCGCGATTCTGCTCTTAGACGAACCTACCTCGGCTCTTGACGCGGAGTCAGAACGCGTTATACAAACATCACTGGAAAAACTTATGGAAGGACGCACCACTCTTGTCATTGCCCACCGGTTGAGTACGGTAAAGAAGGCAGACCGCATTCTTGTATTAGAAGGCGGAGAAATTGTTGAACAAGGAACGCACGCGGAACTCATG
>JAUYLB010000040.1 GCA_030699785.1 bacterium | reverse complement strand
GGGCTCTCAACAATAACAAGAGTCTTCATGGTGTTCTTCATTGTAAAACTCTTTGCTCGGATATATTTTTTCCGCGGACCGTCATAAAACTCTGCTGAGTTTTTGACTCGCTCTCGCGCCGCCGCGCTCCGAGAGCCGCTGGGGGCGCAAAGCACATACAAACATTAGTTTAGCGGAGCCTCTTTTATCCAGCTTCAAGGCGCGAGGAGTAATGTGTGCCAAACGGCACATGAGCGACAAGCAACGCAGAAGATGGGTAAAAGAGGCCCGCCCTTTGGGAAGCTCCTGCGTGACTGATTTCTGCGTTGCTCCTCCTTGAAGTAGCTCTGGCTACTCCATCGTCGTCGCGCCTTGAAATCATATCACGCAGAAGCTTCTAAATCTTATGTTTGTATGTACTTTGCGCCCCGACTCTGCTGAGTTTTTGACTCGCTCTCGCGCCGTCGCGCTGCGAGGGCCGTTTCAAAAACATATCTCTCGCCCGAGTTTCGTAGTTCAAGATACCTTATATTTTGGCTTTTGAAAAGGCTTAGTCAGCGTCTGGAGGAATAGCGTAGTAATCAAGAATATATTGCGCCACCTCTTTGTAAAGAGGCATGGCGGAGTATTCGGCGGTCTTGGTTTGGGGGTCTCTTAGAGAAATCAGAATAACAAACTGTGGGTTGGACGTGGGCCCATATCCCACAAATGACTGTATGCTTTGATCGGAGTATCCTGGTTTTTGAATTCCCAGGGCCGACCAGGCAATTTGAGAAGTTCCTGTTTTTCCTGCCATTTTATATCCAGGGATACGAGCCTGTTTGCCAAATCCGTCTTCTAATACGCGTTCAAGCATGTGGGTAATCTGCGCGCTTGCTTTTGGAGAGAGAACAGCGGTTATAGACACAGGATATTCCAAGACTTGTTCTTCTCCGTTTACAATAATCTTTTCTCCAAGGTGAGGTTGCACCAAAAATCCTCCATTGGCAAACGCGCTATATATGCGCACAACTTGCATGGCGGTCATTTCAATTCCTTGTCCAAACGAGGCAGTAGCAAAATTAATCGCGTATCCTTTTTTAAACTCGGTGTTTCGAGAAAATGCTTCTCCCGATAAATCAATGCCTGTTTTTTCAAAAATGCCAAACCGCTCCAGGTACTCCATAAACGCGCTGTCTCCGAGTTGTTGCTGGGCAAATACTGCTCCCGTATTAATAGAGAATTGCAGTACCTGTGTCATGGTCTGCTCTCCAAACACCCTATTGTTGTAATTTGATATTGTTCTTCCTCCAATGCGCACACTTCCCGTGTCTTTATATAGAGTATCTGGAGTGATAACACCTCTGTCCAGCGCGGCTGCCATGGTGAGTGCCTTAAGAACAGAACCCGGCTCATACAGATTTTGCGTGGCAGGATTTATAAACAGAGAAAAGTTTGAGACCATGGTGTACTCATTTGGATCATATCGAGGAGTTGTGGCAAGAGCGAGAATTTTTCCGGTAAAAGGGTCTGCCACAATGATGGTTCCTTCTTTGGCGTTCAAACGTTCTACAGTTTTATCAAGAGCTGTTTCGGCAAATGACTGGATTCCTGAATCAATGGTAAGAACAAGAGAGGCGCCTCGTTCTGGGGTTGATCCAAATGCCTGTCTAAGGTATCTTGCGGGATTTTGAGTCATGTCTAATAATTCTTCTTTTCCCTGAAGAATTTCGTGGTAGTAGGCCTCCAATCCGTACTGTCCCATGCCGTCCTGATTGATAAACCCAACCACGTGAGAGGCAAGCGTTCCTTGAGGATAGAGGCGCCTTGCTTCTTTTCCAATATGAATGCCTGGAAGGTTTGCTACGCGCACCATCTCTTCTTGTTCTTGGGTGAGTTGGCGCGAAAGTTGAGAGAATAAACGATCTTTTTGCTCTAGGCGCAAAAAGATAGTTTCTTGATTCTGTTCTAAAATAATGGCCAAAGCGGTAGACGTATTTTTGGTATCCTCAACATCTTGAGGAGAAGCATAGAGAAATGAAATATCATGTGTGGTTGCCAGGGGCACCAACCTTCTCTGCTTGTCTTGCATATAGATAGTGCCTCGCTCCCCTACCTGAAGGGAACTTTTTTGTTGCTGGCCTTGCGCCAGAGCTTTATATAATCCGTGATTGAAAATTTGAAGGGAGGCAAGCTTGGCAATCACCATAAATCCAAACATAATGATGCATGCAAGAACAAGATACTCCCTCCAGTGCGCAAAAAGACCTCTTGTCATTTACTGTTGGAGCGCCTGCGCAACTGTGCTGTCTGAGAGGCGCAAGTAGACAATGCGTTCGGCGCGTGTGAACTGGCGTTGCTCTGCCATTTCCTGGAGTTCTGTATGGGAGAGACTTTTTGTATTTGAAACATACAGGGTTTTAAGATGTTCCTGTGTTTTGGCAATGTCGCGCTCCAAGGAAGAAATGTGATACGCCTGCTGGGTTAAAAAACTTACCTGAAAGACGTATAGTAAAATGCTTCCACATAGCGCGACCATGCCCAATTTTGTGATTAGGGGAAGAAATCGGAATGAAACAGATACGTTCTTGGTGTTCATACTAGGTTGCGTTTGCTGTTTTTATCGCCACTCGAAGTTTTGCCGACCTTGATTTGGGATTTGAATCAACCTCCTCTTGTGTTGCCATAACGGGTCTTTTTGTTTGTGGGGTCAAAATTAGATCGTTTTTAAAGAAGTGTTTTACAATGCGATCTTCCAGTGAATGAAACGAGATAACGGCCAATCTGCCTCCCGGTTCCAGAATATCTCTTGCTTGGGGTAGAACGGCCTCAAGATTTTCTAGCTCATTATTTACCGCTATGCGAAGAGCTTGAAACACTCTGGTTGCCGCGTGTAGTCGCTGTTTGCGATATGTCGCGGGGGTGGAGCGTTCAATAATTTCTACCAGCTGTGTGGTCTTTTCAATGGGAGTTTTTGCTCTGGTTGTCACAATCTCTTCCACAATACGGCGCGCGTATCTCTCTTCCCCATACTTTTTAAATATCCACTCCAGGTCTCCCCTGCTCTGGTAATTTAACAGCTTGGCGGCAGTCATGGGATTGTGGGGATTGTACCGCATATCCAAGGGTTCTTCTTTACGAAAGGCAAACCCCCTGGCGCTCTCGTCTAAATGAAAAGAAGAGAAGCCAAGGTCCAGTAGAATACCGTGTACGGGCCCAAACTTTTCTTTTTCTACAATGTTGGCAAGAGACGCGTAGGAGTCGTTTACAAACACAACTCGATTTTTTGCCTGTGGCACGCTCGCTATCTTCTTTTTTAGTTTGGCGATTGACTCGGTATCCCAATCAATGGCAAGCACCTTTCCCTTGGGAGCTGTTTTTTCAAGAATAGCAAGGGCGTGTCCTCCTTCTCCGGCGGTGCAGTCAATAACATGCTGGTTTTCTTTTGGGTCCAGCAGGGCCAACACTTCTTGTAAAAGAACGGGAATGTGCATGCCTATATCTGTTCTCCTAATGTTTCAGCCATCTGCTCCATATTCTTTTCCATTTCTTTTTGATACTTTTCCCACCTTTTGGAGTCCCATACCTCTAGCCGGTTGTAGATTCCCGCCACCACCACATCTTTTTCCAGCCCCGCGTACTCTGCCAGGTGGCTGGGTACCAGAATGCGTCCAAGCTTGTCGAATTCTACAAGAGCCGCCCCCGCAAGTTTGATACGTCCAAATCCCCTTGCCTCTTTGCGGGATTCGGAGAGCATGCCAATTTTTTTTGCCCGTTCTTCCCATACACGCATAGGAAAAATAACAAGACAGTTGTCTAGCTCTCTTGTGATAACCGCTCCCCTTCCCAACTCCTTCCGAAACTTAGAAGGAACAGAAAGGCGGCGTTTTTCATCTATGGTGTGTCGGTATTCTCCAATGTACATATTTCCCACTTCTTTCCACTTTTTTCCATCTGGTTATTACTATATCCCACTCCGTAGCACCCCGTCAAGTACCCGTTATGCAAGGGTTATGCACAGGCAATGTAAGCCAAACAAAAACAGCCCCCAATAGAATCATCAAGGGCAAACATCAAGAACCAACACGTTATCTTAAAACTGTCTCAGAAAATCTTTTGCGTCAAATTCTCACCATGGTTGAAATTTGACGCAATTTTAGATACAGCTACCGATTGGCAGTCAGAGCGATACAAAACAGTATTGAGTTAAGACAACAAAAACAAATATAATTCTCACATATGTGAGAATTATATAAAACCTTAATCTCATTAAGGCGGGGTTATTGCACATTACAGAGTCAAACTCTAACGGGGTGGGCACTACAGGTGTCGAACCTGTCACCTCTTCGATGTGAACGAAGCGCTCTACCGATGAGCTAAGTGCCCCAGCCGGCGGAATGTACTTTCTCTATCTGTATCATATTTTCCAAATGTTTAAAAGTTCTGTATACTAGAATTATGCTAAAAGTTGTTGAACTTCTTTTTAACCCTCGGGCAAAAGATAGAATATCAAAGAGCTTTTCTTTTGAAGGAAAAACGGATCAAGAAAAGTCCGCGGGGAGCATGTACTTTGTTGTTGAAGTAACAAGCGCGCTTGCTTCTCATTCTCGTTTTGTGGATCGTCTTGCCCATGTTGTTCGAGACGAGTATTACAAAAATGCCGGCAAGAAGGTAAAGAAAAAAGAAACGCCAGAAACCTTTTTTCAGCTTGCTCTTCGGGCGGGAAATGCCTACCTTAAAGCAGAGGTAAAAAAGGGAAGCGTGGACTGGATTGGCAACCTGCACGTGGCCGTTCTTGTGTTTACGGCAAGCCAAGATCAGTCAAGCTCTCCTTTTCGTTTCTCTACAATGGGTAACATAAAGGTGCTTATGGCAAGAAGCACTTCTCTTATTGATATTCAAAAAACCGTAGAATCTTCTAAAAAAGAATCCGGTGTGGGGCCGTCATTTGGCAGTATTGTCTCTGGGTCCGCGCTACCCGGAGACAAAGTGCTGGTGGTAACTCACAACCTCTACCAAGAGTGTACCAAGCAGGGTATTTTAGAACAGCTTCCTTCTGTACAAAACGAAAAACAGCTCCACGAAATTTTTCAAGAGCGCAGAAAAGAAGTGGCTGGTGTTCCGGGTACTCTTACTACCATGTTTGTGCAAGACGCATTGGCTCCCGAAACTCCGCTCTCTAAAGCTGCTCTCTTGTTGCGCAAACCTCTTTTGTGGAAATTTGGAAACAAAAAGAAGGGAACAAATCTTTCACTAGCGTCTTTGGTACAGAAGCACAGCTGGTACCAAAAAATACGGGAATACCGTCACCCACTCTCTTTGTTCTTTACTTTTGTTGTTGTTCTTTTTATAGGATCTTTGTTTTTTGGATGGGTTGACGGGTACAAAGAAAAAAGAGAGGCAAGACAAGCTGTTGCCATGGCAGAAGAACTTATTGACCTGGCCTTGCAAGATCATGAGCAGGAAAATAAAATGGAAGCGTACAAGAAGCTCCAAGAAGCAAAAGGCTTTCTCTTGCCCTATAAAGAAAGTGGTGGAAGCGTGCTCAATCTTCTTTCTTTAGCCGAAGAGCGTATCCGCATTGTAACGGGCATAGAAAAACCGTTGGGCGTGGAGCTTCTCTTCTCTTTTCCCAAAGAAGGATCATATTCTATTGCAGCCAACGAACGTGTTGTATATGCTATTTCCCCCACGACTTCTCATATTCTTGCGTGGGAAAAGGGAGAAAAAGATCCCTTTGTGTTTGAAACAGACACCCCCATGATTTCTGTTTCCTTTGTAGAAGAGATTGGGTTTTTTCTGGGGCAAGACGGACGCCTCTACTGGATAGAGGGAAAAGAGGTAAAAAATAGAGAGTCTGGACTTCCCTCTAACTTTATTCCAAGCTCTATCGTGGGGTATCTTTCTTATCTGTATATTCTAGATGCAACAAATGGTAATGTTCAGCGCTATGAAGACCCTGCTTTTTCTTTTCCTACTCCTTGGCTTCATTCGGGATCGGCTTTTCGTCCTGTGGGAGCGTTAGATATGGCCATTGATGGGAATATCTGGGTAGCAACTGGGGGCAGTCTTTTACAACGCTACTACCGTGGCGCGTATATGGAAGACATGAATATTGTTTCTGTTCCTCCCCTATTCATATCAGCCATACAAACACAAAGAGATCTTCCTTTCCTTGCTCTTTTAGATCAGGAAGGAGAAAGGGTGGTTATTGCTCAAAAAGATGCAAAAGGTATACGCCAGATTGAGATTCCAAACAAAAGAGCCAACAGCATTGCTCTGCTGTCGGACTCTATGCTGCTGTTCTCTACCTCAACGGGAGTCTTTGCCCTCTCACTGCGGTAATCAAAACCATCTTTTACGCATTGCAAAACTCTTTGCTCGGATATATTTTTTCCACGGACCGTCATAAAACTCTACTGAGTTTTTGACTCGCTCTCGCGCCGTCGCGCTCCGAGGGCCGTTTCAAAAACATATCCCTCGCCCGAGTTTTGTAGTACAAAATATTTACTTGAGTGTTACTTTTGCTCCTACCGCCTCAAGCTTTTTCTTGAGGTCTTCGGCATCTTCTTTCTTGGCCTGCTCCTTGAGCATTTGAGGGGCTGTTACCGCCGCGTCTACAAGGTCTTTTGCTTCTTTTAATCCCTTTTGCGTGGCATCGCGCACAATCTTGATAACTTCAATTTTCTGGTCTCCCACGGCAGAGAGTTCAACGTCAAAAGCGCTCTTCTCTTCTTCTGCTTCTGGAGCTGCTGCTCCCGCGGGCGCTGCCGCGACTACCATAGGGGCTGCTGCCGAAACGCCAAACTTCTTTTCAAGAACCTTTACCAGTTCGGAAAGGTCAAGAACACTCATTTGCTCTACGGTTTCAACCAACTTTTTAAACTTTTCCGGTACTTCAACTACCTCTTTGGTTGTTGTTTCTTTTTCTTCTGTCATGATGTTATGCTTTTGCTTTACTTAATACGGTTATCAGACCTTTGATGGTTCCTTGTAGGACACCAATGGTATTGGAAAGAGGCGAGGCAATGGTGCCAACCAGTCGGGCCAATAGAGCCTGCCGTGGTGGCAGCGAAGCTATTGCCTGTACCTGTTCAGGAGCGTACCACTCCCCTTCCATGTATCCTCCAAGAACTTTAAGGGTTTCTTTGTCAATTTTAAATTCGTGTACGCGCTTTATAACTTCTATGGGATCCTGAAATGCCAGCGCAAGCGCAAGCTGTCCTTCTAGGATGTGCGGATCTACATGTATTCCCTTTTCTTTAAATATCTTTGCAAGGAGTGTTTTTTTGGCTACCATGAGCTTTCCACCACTTTCTTGCAATTCTTTGCGAAGTCGGGAGAATTCCTTAACCCGAATCCCCTTAAAATCTACAAAGGCCAGAGCCGAAGGATTCTTGTCTAACAGGCCCCGAATTTGCTCTACAATCCCCTCTTTTTGCGCTTTTGTTTTTGGCATACATTAACTATTAACGAACAACTGATAACTTATAACCCAGAACTGCGACCTAGATTTTTAAACAAAAAAGCCTGCTTTCGCAGACAATATAAGCTTACCAACACAGATAAAGCTTATCCTCGGCAGGTCTTACGGGGTGCCTGCTGTCTGCGGATATATAAACATTCTAGCATCTCACTCTTGCTATGTCAAGAACATAAATCGCACAATATTCTTTTGCCCGGTAAAGATATTCTCATTACCAAAGTACAATACTGTATACAATTGTATACAGTATTGTACTGCTTACTTTTTTGTGACGGGCACGGCATTGCAAAGATCACACCCCAAAAATAGTTTCGCTATGTTTTCTTTTTTGCGTCTAGCCGTTCAAGTCCAAGCTTTTTGAACAGAAAATATACAACAAATGCAAGGATAAGAAAGTCAATGAGGGCCATGAGAAAATGCCCCCAGAGGATTTCGGCGTTTCCAATAACAAACTTTGCTTGCGCAAGCTGACCCGTGTTTTGAAGAACAAGACTCAGCAAGGGGTTAATGATATCAACAACAAGCGCAGTAACCAGCTTGGAGACCGCTCCCCCCACAATGAAGCCAATTGCAAACCCTGCAACCCCTCGTTCTCGTATAAATGTTAAAAAATCTTTCATTTTTCTATTATTACCTTTAACCGTGAGAGAGGCAAGAGTCCTACTTAAGATGTTCTTGTATCATTTTGCGGTGCTCTTCAAAAGTTTGGCTGAATATGGTTTTTCCTTCCTGGGTGGACAGGTAGAAGAAATACGGAGTATCTTTGTGATTTAGCGCTGCCCATATGCTCTGCATGCCTGGATTTGCAATGGGGCCTGGTGGCAGGCCGACATAGCGATATGTGTTATATGCAGAATCAATGCGCAGATCTTCGGGCGCGGTGCGAAAATCTGTTTTACCTGTAATATAGGCTATTGTGGCATCAATTTGCAGGAGTATACCGGCTTGTAACCGATTCTGTATGATTCCGGCGACAATGCGCTTGTCGTCTGTGGTTTTTACTTCTCGTTCTAGTAAGGAGGCAATAGTAAGCACTTCAAACAGGTTGCGATCACCTAATTCTGACAGTATATTTGCCTCATATTTTCCTTGCATTCTTGTGAGGATACGAGCAAGAATATATTCGGGTGATGAGTATCGAGGAATGGTGTACGTATCAGGAAACAAAAATCCCTCAAGATTTGCTTCTGGGGGTTTGTGATTTAAAACGGAAAATGTTTGAGAGAAATCCACTCCCCCATTAGCTCTTGGCTTTCCAACAAGATTGTACCAGTCTTCTTGTGTTGGGATAAGATTTTTTGCAACAAGCATGTCGGCAATCTGCTCCAGTCCCCATCCTTCACGAATAGTAAAGGTTTCTGTGGCAATGGTACCTTGCTCAATCATATGTATAATTTCCACGGTACTCATAGAAGGAGACAGGTCATAGGTTCCAGCCTGAAGGCGAAAGTTTACCCGCATTGCTATAGAGAAGACACGAAAAGCAAAAGGAGATCGAATAAGATTTTCTTTGTATAAAAGGTTTGCAATGGCAGATCCCTTCATCCCAGAAAGGATATGTACCTCCCGTATTCCATCTGATGAAGGGTTAGCAGGAGTGTTTGTATATAAAAATCCGCCCAAAAACACAACAACTCCCCCCACAAACACAAAGAGAAGATGTTTCATAGAGATTTTTCCCCAAGATTTTTTAGGCGCTTCCTTAATTTAAATCTTTCCCAGAATCCCAAATGATCAATAATGAGTTTACCGTTAATGTGATCAATTTCATGCTGAAACACGCGAGCAAGAAATCCTTTTAGATCACGTGTTACCTCTTTTCCATCTTTGGCAAGGTAGGAAACGGAGATACGCGCGGGACGAGAGATAGGAATCCATAATCCCGGAATACTCAAACAACCCTCTGTATCTACTTCTCGTTCTTTGCTTGAAGAGAGAACCTGCGGATTCATACAGGCTTCAACGGTTTCTCCATTCTGTACAAGGATAAGCCGAAGAGAAATCCCAACCTGGGGAGCAGCAAGACCAACTCCGTTATGTGTTTTCATAACGTCTTGCATATGAGATATAAGGTTGTGCACCTCTTGAGTAAACCCCTCTCCCGCAAGGGCCTTTTTATGCAAGATGGGATTGGGATATAGCAAGAGCGGATAATGCTGCATAGGAGCGGGGATGCTAGGATTCGAACCTAGACTAACGGTTTTGGAGACCGTTGTGCTAGCCATTGACACCACATCCCCAATTCCTGCTGTATGACAGGAATACTACTTCTTTGATTCAGCATGCTTGACGTGCTTTCTGCAAGAGGCGCAGAATTTTTTGAGATTTAACTTGGTTCCTTCTGATGTGAGTATCTTGGATTTTCTGGTGAAGTAGTTCACATCCTTGCATGTCTCGCACTTAAGCTTTACGAATACCTTTTTTCTTTTTGCTGCCATAATAGATGACTTATAACTAATGACTTATAACTTATAACCCACAACCATGAATCTTGCCGGGAGCCCGAGAGGAGAGTCGAACTCCTGTTTGATCCTTACCATGGATCCGTTCTGCCGTTGAACTACTCGGGCGCGCACGCATTGATACGAATGTGGGCCGGGAGGGATTCGAACCCCCGTAGGCGCAAGGCCGCGTGGTTTACAGCCACGTGCAATTGTCCACTCTGCCACCGACCCATATGACTCCTTTCTTGTACCACAAAGAACTCGCCTTGACAACAGATTCATACTGAATTGCAAAACTCTCTGTTCGGATATATTTTTTCCGCGGACCGTCATAAAACTCTACTGAGTTTTTGACTCGCTCTCGCGTCGTCGCGCTCCGAGGGCCGCTTCAAAAACATATTCCTCACAGAGTTTTACAATAGAAAGAATTCAGCGAAGGGTCTTTCCTTTCTTTTTCCTCCACTCCCCTATTTTTTTATGATCTCCAGAGATAAGTACCTTGGGAATTTTCCAAACAGTTCCTGATTCCGGAGAGTATTCTTCTGGTCTGGTGTATTGGGGATACTCAATAAATCCCCCGGTTGCGGGTATGTGTTCTTTGAGAAAATCTGCTTTTCCTACGACTCCCGGAATAAGTCTGGATGTTGCTTCTATAATGGCCATGGCGGGTATTTCTCCTCCCATGAGCACAAAAGGACCCAACGAAACAATATAATCGGCGAGGTGTTTTGCAACTCGCTCGTCTACTCCTTCGTACCTTCCGCACACGAGAATGAGTTGAGATTGGCGAGAAAACTCCTGTGCCATACTTTGTGTGAATCTTTTACCACGAGGACTAAAGAGCACAACCTTTCCACCTTTGCGCTTGAGATCCTTGATTGCTCCATGAATGGGCTCTACCTTCATAACCATACCCAGTCCCCCGCCGAACGGTTTGTCATCAACGGTTTTGTGCGCATCTGTTGTCCAAGATCGAAGATCATGAACCTCAAGAGAGAGTTTATTTTTTTCTCTTGCGCATTTTACAAGAGACTCTTCCGCAAATGAGGAGAATAGTTGGGGAAAGATGGTAAGAATATCAAATCTCATAACGCTATTTTAAATGAAAACGGTGCGCCCGCATAGGGCGCCTCCGTTTTCATGGTATAATATATCCATTTTTTGAATCACGAAACTTGTGCGAAGGATATGCTTTTGGAGGGCCTCTCGGAGCGCGACGGCGCGAGAGCGAGCTGAAAATCTAGCAAGATTTTACAGCGTGCCTCTCCAAAAGCGTATCCGAGTAAAGAGTTTCGCGATTCAATATATCTAGAAATTAAGCGAGTCAAAAGATTCCTTTCTGTGGCTTTCTCCACGTCCTCCTTCTGGTTCTTCAATCTTCATATTGACACGCGCCTGGGATTTCATGCCGGCAATGCGCACAAGTGTTCGAATGGCCCTTGCAGTGGATCCTTGTCGTCCAATAAGCTGTCCCATATCGTCTGGGTGCACTTTTAGTGTTAAGAGCACTCCCATTTCATCTACCTTGCGACTCACTTCCACAACGTCGGGGTGATCTACAAGGGACTTTATCACATATTCAAGAAAGTCCTGATATGTCGGTTTCTCTTCTGCCATAGTTCTGTTGAATACACGGATTTCAATGCAAAATGATCAATCGACCTTTATGCACTTTTCTCTTCTTCTTTGGGTTCTGGGGTGGACTTCTCTTTGGGCTCCGTGGGAACAGTCTCTTGAGCTTTTTCTTGCACGGGAACAATTGTGTGAATGGGAATTTTTTTACCTTTTATCACTCCCCCGCTCACAAGCATATTATGCACGGTATCGGAGGGTTTTGCTCCTCTTGAGATCCAGTATTGAATGCGCTCTGTGTTTAAGTTTTTTTCTTTGGTGAGCGGATTAGAAAATCCAACCTGCTCCAAATAGCGTCCTCCCGCGGGCGCGTTTGTTTTGTTTGTCACAACAACCTTAAACGACGGCTGATTTTTTTTTCCTGTACGAAACAATCTTATTTTTAACATATAGTTCGCGTATTACTTCCACTCTTTTACTTCAAGGGCTCGTTTTGCCGCTTCTTCTTCTGCTTCTTGTTTAGAGAATCCTTCTCCTTCCGCGATCATGTCGCCATTCAGGTAGGCGCCTACTTGAAAGCGCTTGGCGTGATCGGGCCCTGTTTCCTGAATCACTTTGTATGTTGGGGTGACGCTAAGCCTTTCTTGAGCCAATTCTTGCAGGCGAGACTTTGCGTCTTGGAACAGTTTTTGGTCTATAATATCAGACAAACAAGGCAAGAGGGTGCGGACCATCATATCCTTGCACACCTGGAGTCCTTGGTCAAGGTAAAGCGCTCCCGTGAAAGCTTCAAAGGTATCGGCAAGAATAAACTCTCTAGCCCTCCCCTCTTCTTTCTGTTCTCCCTTTGAGAGCAGAAGGTAATCGTTGAATCCCAGATCTCGGGCAAGAGAGGAAAGCATCTTGGTGTTTACCAGAGCGGCTCTCCAGGAAGTCAGCTCTCCTTCAGTTTTGTCTGGGTAGTGTTTGTAAAGGTATTCGGTTACCACAAGCTCTAGCACGGCGTCTCCCAAGAACTCCAGTCGTTCGTTATGGGAAACGGGAATAGCAGGATTTTCATTCAAGTAAGAGCGGTGCACAAATCCCTGCACAAGCAGGTCTTTTTGAATAAATGAGACCTGAAGGTTCTCTTCAAGTATATTGAATCTGTATGATTCGTACAGGCGACTGATCATGATTCTTTATTCTGTTCTTGGAGTTCTCGAAACACAGTTCCGAGTACCCCGTTTACAAATCTTCCGGACGGCTCTCCGCTAAAGTTCTTGGCAAGCTCTATGGCTTCATTGATAGCTACTTTTGGAGGCACTTCGTCTTTGTTGCTATAGAGAAGCTCAAAAAGACCCAGGCGCAGAACATTGCGATCTACCACAGTAATCTGGTCGAGTGGCCAATCGGGAGCCGCTTTTTCAATAATGGTGTCCAGCTGTGAAATATGCTCCAAAACTCCTTGCGCAAGCGAGCGGACAAACTGTTGATTGGATTCCTCAAGTCCAGGACCAAACTCTTCTAGGTTGCGCTCTAAAACTTTTTCGAGCATGTTGGGATCTCGATTGTGTTGAAAATCCCATTCATACAGGGACTGCATGACAATAGATCTGGAGAGGTGCCTACTTGCCATAAAAAATGGTTACCTTCCGGTTTCTCGCGCCACCTTTCGATCCTTTTGTTTCTGCTCTTTCTTGTTTGAGTCAGCAAGAACATTCACAATCTCTTTTCCTCTGTATGTGCCACAAAAAGGACAGGCGCGGTGAGATAAGATTGGTTTATTGCACTTTGCGCAAGACACCAGAGAGGGCTCCGTGATATTCTTGTGCATTCTGCTTTGTCCTTGTCGAGATTTTGAGCGGTGTTGTTTTGGTACGGCCATAAAAATATGCTGTTCGGATAATGCATACAGCATACCAGAGAATGCTGTTCTTTGCAACAGGGTTTTGTGCCCCACCAAGACTATACCCCAAGTGTCCTTTTACCCGCCCTCTTCAAGAAGAGCCACAAGAGACCCCTCCTTTACTTTCTGATCAACCTTCATTCCCACAACATCTCCTTTTCCCGCATGCTCAATAGACTTGAGATCCTTATGGAGAGAGGATATATTTTGATCAAATACTTGATCTCCCCGTTCTATACGCACGCGATCCCCAACCTTAAGGCTTTGTGCCAATTCTACGATTGCCACCCCTGCTTTCCTGTAATAGTGAGTCACTTTGCCGACTGGTTTCATGGAAGCGATGGGTTTTAGACCTATAATCCGACCTTTATTGTTTTTAATTATAAACTTTTCGTTCGGATATATTCTTTTCCGAGAACACCATAAAATTCTGCTAAATTTTTGGTTCACTCTCGCGCCGTCGCGCTCCGAGGGTCTCTCCAAAGAACATATTCCTCACTGATTTTTATAATTCAATAAAATCAAGAAAGATTGCGGTGGTCCTGCTGAATAACTCTCCAGTGAAAGAAGAATATGGGCATACCAACAATGATTGAGGCTAAAGCGCGAGAGGCCTGACGTTGCCGTTCTCTTTGAGCGTTTTTTTCCGGCATTGCATCCTGAATCTCTCTTTGCGTTTCATAGTCTTGAAGCCAAGCTACCAGAGATGCTCGCTCCTCGTTTGAAAGCTCACATGCCTCTGTACAGTTTTTCATTGCCCGCACAAAATCCTCTTCTGTAATTGTTGTCATCCCATCTTTGGTGGGAATAAATGCTCGATCCGGATAGTATTCATAAATATCAGATCCCGGGAAGACATAGGTTTTTAAAGCAAGATCAACAAGCTGCACACCTCCAATAGTGAGCATAACAAGCCCTACCAAAGAAAACAGGTAGAGGTAAAGCGTACGAACAATAGAGTATTTTTTATCCATAATTACTATTTTATTTCATATCGAAGCATTATTTGAATCGTAATCTCTTGTGTTCCCGGCTCAATAGATGGGATTGCCATATCTTCGGCTCCGCCCATGCCTTCTTTGAGATAAGAAGGGTATATACCGGGATATGTGTTGTATTCTTCGATTTGTAAGAGACGTCCAAGGCGAACTTTTGCCGCCACTGCTATATTCTTAGCTTTTTCTTGAGCCTTAGAAATTGCGATTTCTCTTGCTTTTTGCTCAAGCTCTTCACGGTCATCAACGATAAGAGAAATTTGTGAAATGCTGTTTGCTCCTTTGCTTGTTGCGAGAGCAAGGAGTTCTCCTGTTTTGGCAAGGTCCCGTACCCTGACTTGAACGGTTTGCGAGATGGTATATCCTGAAATGTCGGGAGGAGGGCAGGTGTCTCGTTCGGAGTAACATGGAATGTACTGATAGCGCGGTGAAATAGAGTAAAAATTTGTTTGCAGATCTCTCTCCTCTACTCCCACCGATTTCATGGCCTGAAGAATGTTATTCATGGCGGTTGTGTTTTCCTCTTGGAGTATACTCAGGGCTTTGTTGCCTTCCGTTATGACGCCAAATGTAAACTCGGCCGTGTCAGGAACTGCCACAATCTTGCCTTCTGCCAGAACAGAAAAACTTCTTGTAGAAGCAGGGTCTATCCCCTGCGCGTACGCGCCAGAGAACTGTACCGCAGCATATGCAAATGCAATGGTTGCAAGAATTCCTGTGGCAAGAAGAGCGTTCTTTGCTTGGATTCCCATAATGATTAGAGAAGGATTTGGATATCCGCGTTTTCTCGAATTTCTCCAAGAATAATGGGAATCGCTTCGGAAAGCTTTTGTTGTTCAATGTTTTGCCTAAGAAGAGGTCGTGCTGCTTCGTATCCCGGATCTCCTTCTTCTCCCTTCATCTCGCTTTCATAGAGAGCTACTATTTCTTCTTCTGATATGCTTACATTGGCAAGCTGAAAAAATATGTTCTGTTGCTCAATGCTTTTTCGAAGTTCCTGTTCCGTAATGTTTGCGTCTTTAAGCGCTTGGTTGAATTCGGCATCTCCGGGGTACCCACTCTTGATAGAAGCAATCTGTGCCTCTACTTCTTGGGAGGAGGCGTTGATGCCTCGAGCCTTTGCTTCTTCCAGAAGCAACTTTTCACTGATCATGAGGTCAAGCGTGTATTCTTCTATCTCTCTTCGCTCTTCTTCGGTTATTGTGGTCAGGTCCATTCCGGCGGCAACCTTTTTGATATGATTATTGAGCATTCCTCTTGTGATTTCCTCGCCATTCACAAGCGCAACCGCAACATTGTTTTTGGCTGATCCAGCAAAGTACATGTATCCTGCTCCTGCGGTCGCAAGGAGCAATACAATACCAACGATTGCAAGTATTGTCTTGTCGTTTCCAACACGTGGTCGTGTTTTTATGGGTTCTGAAACGGGCTGAGATTCCTGAAGTTCTTCTAGATTTATCATAGTATATCTATGTTATATTTATTAAGACCCTTTGTATGAGTCTATGGTACCGCGGTGCTACAGAGTCGTCAAGGTAAACAATGCTAGCCAGATTTACATTTGCGTCAAATTTCAACCATGGTTGAAATTTGACGCAATTATTGGAAAATAAATAAACATGCTAGTCCCCCATCTTCTTTGGAGGAAGTCATGGGCTTAGTAGCGGTATCTTAATTCTTGCTCGAGCTTTTGGTAGTCCGGGAAGCTTTTTTCTACTAGCTTCCAAAATTTAAGAGAGTGATTAAACTCTTTTAGGTGGCAGAGCTCATGGACAATGAGGTAGTTTGCCAGTCTAGAAGGAAGAAAAAGAAGTTTGTAATTAAAGTTCAAATTCCCATTTTCAGAACAGCTTCCCCATGTTACCTTGTGGTTCTTTATGCGAACCTGATTTGGAGAAACCCCATATATTTTTGCGTAGCGCGCAAGTCTGTTTTCTACAAAAGCTCGCGCTTCTTCTTTATGAGCCAGATAGGTTTTTCTGCCATTCATAAATAAAAGCCTGTCCTGAAAGCGAAGGAAAAAACGGTACTGTTCTAACAGCCAGTCGGCCTTGGTTCTTAAAAACTCCTGAATACGGTCATACCTCATGCCTATAGGAGCGAGCACCACAAATCGTCCGTTGCGATATGCCCTTAAACTGGGCGATTTTACCGCAGAAGTCCTCTTGACCGCGTATTGAATTCGTGCGTTTTTTACTCGTATTTGCCTCTCCATAATGGTCCCTTCTACCACACTTTGCCCCTATGGTCAAAGGTTGAAACGGACATGAAAAAGCCCTGCCGATGATATCAGTAGGGCTCTTCTTTCTACCCACTTTTACGCAATTCCTATGGTAGTCAGCGTTAAGATATCGAATCCTACGTCTTCCGTGATTGCCTCTCCTTTCTTCTGAATTGCTCTTTGCAGGATCTCACCGATAGTCGTTTCTTTGGAAAGGACGAGGTCGCCATCCCCCATGGGAATAGTAGGAATGGAAGCAGGGAAAACAATAATGTTGGATGGGCAGAGATCGTTGTCGCTATCTTGCCACCGGATAGTGGCGACAATGATCTTGCAAGGCTTCTTCTGCAATGCGTCGATCTCGTGAAGAACTTCTCTCAATCTCATCAGATTGTCCCTGTGACAATCTTCTGGACTTGGAGAGACTTTCAATAATAGTCCACCGTCTAGCTCAACCGTAGATGGTGGCCCTCCTAAACTTCGTATCGCATCCTTGTGTTTTTTCACTTCGCACCAAAGAGCATTATAAACCGTTTCTAGGATCTGTTCTCGAGTCATGTCAATAACTCTCATGCTCATCTGCTCATCCCCCTTCTTTCCAAGTTTCATAACTTGGAATTCAATAGTGTATCATATTTCTTTTCTGCTCGCAATATAGTGCGCTCTTCTATGAAAGACTTTTAAACCTATCGCAAGTTGTGAGGTGATCGTTTACAACCCCGCACCCCTGCAAAAAGGCATAGCAGATGGTAGACCCAAAAAAGCGAAATCCCCTCTTTTTGAGATCCGCGCTTATCGTATCTGAAAGTTCCGTGTGGGTGGGTACATCTTGTTCGTTTTTACATTGGTTCTGAATAGAGATTTCATTCACCCAGCTCCAAAGGTACGCAGAAAAGCTCCCATACTCTTCTTGGATAGTAAGAAATGTTTTTGCGTTTCCAATGGTGGCCTCAATCTTTCCTCTGTGGCGCACGATTCCTTCGTTTTTTAAAAGAGAATCGACTTTCTTTTTGCCATACAAAGCAATGCTGTTTGGATCAAAAGAATCAAATGCTTTTCTAAAGTTTTCTCTTTTGTTCAAAATGGTTGCCCAACTTAATCCTGCTTGAAAGGAGTCAAGCAGAATATATTCAAAAAGGATTTGATCGTCTCTTTGAGGAGTGCCCCATTCTGTATCGTGATAAGACCGCATTGTATCGCTTTTTTCAGACCATGGACATCTCATATAATTTATATTGCATTATTTTAATGTCGCTTAATATTTCCTTGCCCTCGTATTTCCTTGCCCTCGGCAAGGTGTGGATAACTTGCCGACGGCAAGTTTGAGTGGCAAAAACCAAATTTTATAAATTGACTTCAGGGGGTTTACGTAGCTTCTTTTTTTCTGTTACTTGGTGTTTTTCTTTGAGTCGTTGTTCTTTTTTTGCCCTGGAGACCCGTGTTGGAATTCTGGATTTTATTGGGCGGGAGAGTTCTTCTAATTTCTCCCCAAGCCGTTTAAAGGCTATTTCCCTATTTTGAGCTTGAGACCGTTCTTCTGTTGCCTCAATAACAATATTCAATGGGGTGTACGTAAGACGCACGCCCGTTTCTCTCTTGTTGCGGTGTTGGCCTCCGGGACCCGATGCTCTAAAAAATTCTATGGTGGTATCGCGCTCTAGATCTTCACGGTTCATACAGACAGTGTATCACGTGATTTGATGGGAGAGAAAGACATGCGGTGAATCGCGCATGGTCCGTAACTGGAAATAGCCATGAGATGTTCTGCAGTCCCGTACCCCTTGTGTTTCTGAAAACAGTAGCTTGGTAGTCTCTTGTGGTACGCTACCATAAGACGATCGCGCTTTACTTTGGCGATAATAGAGGCAATCGCGCAGGGAGCAAAGAGAGCGTCGGCTTTTGGAATCGCTTTTTGGGGAAGCTGTATATCCAAAAGAGATGTACCATCAATCACGAGAGAAAGCGCCGTTACTCCCCTCTTTTTGAGTTTTTGCCTAAGAGATTGCACCGCTTGCTTCATGGCAAATCTTGTTGCCTGGTGGATGTTGATTTTGTCTATTACCATAGAGGAGGCAACACCAAGCCCCCACAGAACGCCCGAATGTTGAATGATAGCTTTGTAAATTTCTTCTCTTTTGCCTGGAGAGAGCTGTTTTGAATCTTTCTTCCCAAATTGCGCAAGCTGGGGAGTAAGAAGCGGAATACAAACGGCGCAGGCCAAAACAGGTCCTGCCAACGCTCCTCTCCCCACCTCGTCAACATACATCACGTTTCTTTTCATTGCGTCATTCTATCAAGAAAAGTAAAAAAGGCGAAGTTGTCTTCTGTGCCATACTAAGGTAAAATGACAAAATATTGTATGTCTAAACTTTCATTTGTTCATCTTCATGTTCATTCGCACTACTCCTTGCTGGACGGTTTGGCAAAAATAGATCAGTTATTGGATCGGGTTGAGGAGCTGGGCATGAATAGCGTTGCTCTGACCGACCATGGAGTAATGTACGGCGCGGTAGAATTTTCCAAGAAGGCGCGCGCGCGAGGCATTAAGCCAATCATTGGGTGCGAAGTCTATGTTGCGCAAGAAGGCAGGGAGCAGAAGCGTTCGGGCATTGATGACAAGAGTTACCATTTTCTTTTGCTTGCTCGCACAAAGCAAGGATACCAAAACCTTGTTGCATTAGTGACAGAAGCTCATTTGAATGGCTTCTACTACAAACCCAGAATAGATGAGGAACTCTTAGATACACACGCGGAAGGCATTACCGCGCTTTCGGGTTGTTTAAAAGGAAAAATTCCTCAACTGATTCTCTCGGGTCGTCTGGAAGACGCCAAGAAGCTCGCGATACGATACGAAGGACTATTTGGCAAGGGCAACTTCTACCTTGAGATTCAGCACCACGCAAACATTCCCGAGCAGGCAAAAGTGAACAAAGAAATTAAAAAAATAGCAAAAGAAACAGGTATTCCACTCATAGCAACGGCAGACTGTCACTATATGCGTCCCGAAGACGCGGAAGCGCAAGACGTTCTTATGCTCATCAACACGGGAGCAAAACATGACGATGAAGAGCGCCTTTCTTTGCGTCACGATGATTTCTCTATGCGAGGACCCAAAGAGATGGCAGAACACTTTCTAGATGTTCCAGAAGCTCTTGAGAACTCTTGCAAAATTGCTGATTCCTGCTCTTTTGAGCTGGAGTTGGGTACTATTAAATTGCCTCCCTATCCTCTTCCAAATGGGAAAACAGCAGATGAATTTTTGAGAGAGCTTGCGTTTGAGGGTCTGGCCATGAAATCCGAATTTAATGGATCCCAAGCCGCAAAAGAGCGTCTAGAAGATGAACTGCAAGTTATCGCGCAAACAGGATATGCCACTTACTTTCTTATTGTGCAGGATTTGGTGAACTGGGCCAAGAAAAGGCACATTGTGGTGGGACCAGGGAGAGGATCGGCGGGTGGGTCTCTTGTTTCATATGTTTTGAGTATTACCAACGTTAACCCTTTGCAGTATAACCTGCTCTTTGACCGATTCTTAAATCGTGAGCGCATCTCCATGCCCGATATTGATTTAGACTTTGCCGACCATCGTCGTGATGAAGTTATAAACTATGTTGCCGACAAATACGGGAGAGATCATGTTGCTCAAATTATAACTTTTGGAACCATGGCTGCGCGCGCAGTCATTCGAGATGTTGGAAGAGCCTTGGGATATGAGTACAGCTACTGCGACAAGACAGCAAAGATGATCCCATTTGCCCATACATTGCAAATGACGCTGGATAACGTGGAAGAATTTCGAGATTTTTATGATTCAAATGAAAAAGCTCGTCGTCTTATTGATCTTGGGAAAAAACTGGAGGGGGTTGCCAGGCACGCTTCTACGCACGCGTGTGGCATTGTGATTTCAGCTGATTCTCTGCGAACACTTGTGCCTGTTCAGCGTCCCACGCAGACGGATCAGAACATTGTGACACAGTACGACATGAAGAGTGTTGAAGACATAGGTCTTCTCAAAATGGATTTTTTAGGACTAAAGAACTTAAGTATTATCGAAGACACACTCAAGCGCGTGTACGCCATTCACAAAGTGAATGTGGATATAGAGCGGATTCCTCACGACGACCCAAAGGTGTTTGAACTTCTTCGGAAAGCCGAGACCATAGGCATCTTTCAAGTAGAGTCGTCTGGTATGCGCAGGTACCTTAGAGAGATGAGACCTACAGAGTTTGAAGACTTAATTGCTATGATAGCTTTGTATCGTCCCGGTCCCATGGAGCTCATTCCTGAATATATTGCTCGCAAACATGGGAGAAGAACCATCGAATATCTGCATCCTGCCCTGGAGCCAATTTTAAAAAATACTCAAGGTATCTGCATCTTTCAAGAACAACTTATGCACATTGCAACGAGTCTTGCGGGATTTTCTGTTGGTGAGGCGGATGTTTTAAGAAAAGCGGTGGGAAAAAAGATAGAAAAGCTTCTTGTAGAACAAAAGGGTAAATTTATTGATGGTATGACCCGAAACGGTATTAACCGCCAGGTGGCAGAGCAGATCTGGGAGTGGATACTTCCATTTGCAAAATATGGATTTAATAGAAGTCATGCGGCCGCCTATGCCATTATCGCCTACCAGACCGCCTGGCTAAAGGCTCACTATCCCCTTGAGTTTATGTCTGCCCTCATAACGGCGGAACGAGGAGATGTAGAACGAGTCGCGTTTTTGATTGATGAATGCAAAAAAATGGGTGTTGAGGTTCTTTCTCCCGATATTAATGAGAGTTTCAGTCAATTCAGTGTGGTGTCAGACAGGGGTCAAATTCGTTTTGGGCTATCTGCCATTAAAAACGTGGGAGAGAAAATTGTCGACTGTATCATTCAAGAACGAAAGGCGAACGGTCGCTTTTTGTCTATTCAGGATTTTGTCTCTCGTGTAAGCTCCCGCGATCTGAATAAAAAATCTTTAGAAAGCATGGTAAAAGCGGGGGTTTTTGATCAGTTTGGTGAGAGAAATCGTCTCTTAAGCAACAGCGATCGGCTCTTGAGTATCGCAAGAGAGGGAGCAAAAATGCAGAATGGATCCCAAACGTCTCTTTTTGGTTCGAGCATGCAGTCATCTATTTCTTCGATTCTTGAAGATGCTTCCCCCGCGAGTGAGCGAGAAATCCTGCGGTGGGAGAAGGAGCTTCTGGGATTGTATGTTACTTCCCATCCCCTCAAACGCCTTGCGCCTCAGATAGCGCAAAAGGCTTTTCCGATCAGCACGTTGTACGAAGACGACGGTCAGCTCCCCATAACAGGAAAGATTCGCATATGTGGCATTGTTTCAAGCGCCAAGAAGGTAATAACCAAGACAGGAAAACCCATGCTCTTTTTGCTTTTAGAAGATCTTACCAATAAAATTGAAGTGGTTATCTTTTCGAGCTTATTTGAAGAGAAGTCCGAGATTCTTCAGCCCGACAGAATTCTGTTTATTGTGGGAAGGCCCGACACGCGAAATGGAGAGCGCAAGTTTGTTGCCGACGAAGTGGAAGAACTTAAAGAAATATGATACACTCCAAATTACGAAACTTAGTGAGGAATATGTTTTTGTAGCGGCCCTCGGAAGCGCGACGGCGCGAGAGCGAGTCAAAAATCCAGCAGGATTTTATGACGGTCCGCGGCAAAAATATATCCGAGCAAAAAGTTACGTAATTTGGAGGATACAATAACTGCGACATATGAACATAGAACATACTCGCCACTCATTGGCTCACCTGCTTGCCACCGCCGTATTGGATTTGTACCCCAACGCAAAACCAACATTAGGGCCCGCTATCGAGACCGGCTTTTACTATGACTTTGAATTTTCTTCTCCTGTTGGAGAGGATGATCTACCCAGAATAGAAGCAAAGATGAAAGAGCTTCTGCCAACTTGGAAAGGGTTTTCCGGCAGAGAAGTTTCAGAACAAGAGGCGCGAGAGCTTTTTAAAACCAACCCGTACAAGCTTGAGCTTATTGATGGCATTGTTAAAGAGGGGTCCCCCATTACTCTCTATACTTCCGGTTCTTTTACCGATTTGTGCCGAGGTGGACACGTGGATGATATGAGCTCTATTGATCCTGAAAGTTTCAGACTCTCCCACCTGGCGGGAGCTTACTGGAGAGGAGACGAGAAAAACACCATGCTTACGCGCATCTATGGCATGGCGTTTCAGACAAAAAAAGAGCTTCTTTCTCACCTAGAAATGCTTGAAGAGGCAAAAAAACGCGATCATAGAAAGCTTGGAAAAGAGCTGGATCTGTTTGTGTTCTCAGAGCTTGTTGGCCCCGGACTTCCCTTGTATGCCCCCAAAGGCATGGTTCTTTTGCAGGCGATACGAGACTACTCAAGAGAGCTAAGAAAAAAGATGGGCTATCAGGAGGTGCACACCCCCCAAATAAACAAGGCGGAACTTTTTAAAGTTTCTGGACACTACGAGAAATACAAAGACGACATGTTCCGCGTATATTCCAACTACACAGAAGAGGAGTATTTTCTTAAGCCCATGAATTGTCCTCAGCACACACAGATTTATGCTTCCCGCACAAGAAGTTATCGTGACCTTCCTGTTCGTATCGCGGACTTTGCCAATCTGTATCGTGACGAAAAGCCGGGAGAACTCTCCGGACTTACAAGACTGCGCGCTTTTTCCCAAGACGATGCCCATTGTTTTTGCAGAGAAGATCAGATACAAGAGGAATTTTCAAAACTGCTCCATGCTATACGCGAAACCATGGAAACATACGGCATGAAGTACTGGATGAGACTTTCCTTGCGAGACGAAGCAAAAAAAGAAAACTACCTGGGAGATGATATTGTGTGGGAAAAGTCCCAGCATTTGATGCGAGAACTCTTGCGCGAGCAAAAAATATCATACAAGGAAGCTCTAGGAGAGGCTGCCTTTTACGGCCCAAAAATGGATCTTATTGCTCAAGATTCCCTGGGTCGTGAGTGGCAACTATCTACCGTGCAACTGGACTTTACTATGCCCCAGCGCTTTCAGCTTGAATATATTGACGAAGAAGGAATCCGCCGTACCCCCATTATGATTCATAGCGCTATCGCGGGATCCGCGGAGCGTTTCTTGGGAGTTCTTATTGAACACTACGCCGGAGCATTCCCTCTCTGGCTTTCTCCCGAGCAGGCATGGATTCTTCCTGTTTCAGATAAGTGGAATAAGCTGGGAGAAAAAATTGCCCAAACATTGCAAGATACTTCAAGCGTTTCTCTGCGCCTTTTGGTGCGAAATGATTCCGAAACGCTTGGCAAGAAGATTCGAGAAGGAGAGAAGGCAAAAATCCCCTACCTTCTTGTTGTGGGAGAAAAGGAGGAGGCAAATGGAACCATAAGCGTTCGAAAAAGAGGTGGAGGAGATGTTGGCGAAATGAAGATAGAGGAGCTTGCCACTCTCTTGCATGACGAGATTAAAAACAAAAATTGAATCTCAAAAGAAACTCATAGCCATTGTTGGCCCCACCTCTTCGGGGAAAAGCGACCTTGGTGTTTTTTTGGCAAAACAATTTCAAGGAGAGGTTATTTCGGCAGACTCAAGACAGGTATATAGAGGATTAGATATTGGGGCGGGAAAAATTACCAAAAAAGAGCAGAAGGGAGTTCCCCACCATCTTCTGGATATTGCTTCTCCAAAACAAACGTTTTCGGTTGCGCGGTACCAAAAGCTTGCGAATAAAGCAATTCAAACTATTCAGCAAAGAGGAAACACTCCTTTTCTTGTTGGAGGAAGCCCCTTCTATGTGTACACCGTATGCGACGGCCTTATTCTTCCTGAGGTGAAGCCAAATGCTGTTCTTCGCGCCAGACTTGAGAAATATTCTGCTCAAGAGCTCCACGAGATGCTCAAAGAGCTTGACCCCGTACGAGCGCACTCTTTGCAGGATAGCTCTGGCCAGGACAAGAACAAAAGAAGGCTCACAAGAGCCCTTGAAATTGTTCTAGAAACGGGAAAACCTGTTCCTCCGTTTTGTAGTTCTTTACCCCTCTTCTCTGCGCTATTTATAGGCATTGATATGTTACGGGAAACGCTGCTTAATCGTGTACATAGCAGACTTATAAAACGAGTAAGAGGAGGAATGGTTGCAGAAGTTAAAAAACTGCACAAAGAAGGGCTCTCCTGGAAAAGAATGGAAGAACTGGGGCTTGAGTATCGATGGATGTCTCGCTTTCTTCGGAATAAAATTTCCAAAGAGCAGATGCTTCTGAAATTGGAACAAGATACTATGCGTTTTGTCAAAAGACAGCTTGGATGGTTTACAAAAGACAAGCGTGTCCATTGGGTATCAAACAAAAACGAAGCCTCTTGTCTTGTGGCATCCTTTCTCTTAAATCAATAGTTTTTTAAGAATGTCTCTCGCGCCTTCGGGACTTACAGCTCCTTTTGTGGCGCCCATCATCTGCCCTACCAAGAATTGGAGGGCGTTTTCTTTTCCGTTCTTAAAATCCTCTACTGCCTTGGGGTTTTTAACAATAATCTCTTTAGCAATGTGTTCTACCTCGTTTTTGTCTTTGATAAGCGCAATACCTCTGTCTTCAAGGAGGTTACTTGGGTCAGCTCCCGTCTCTACCATCTCTTTGAGTAGAGATTTGGCAATAGCGCTGGAAATTTTTTCCTCTTGAAGAAGAATAATAAGCTCGGCAAAATTTTCTGGGGTAAGGCGCACGCTCTGGTCAGTAACAGTTCTTCCCCTTAGAATGCCGATAAGATCGGATTGCATATAGTTTACGGCTAGGTGAATTTGCCTGGAAAGAATACCAAAAGAGAGTTGTTCTCCGAATTCGCTCACTACTTTTTCAAAATACTCTCCAAGTTCTTTGAGCTGAACAAAGAGTTCGGTTTCGCTTGCTGAAATACTAAACTCTTCTTGAAAGCGTTTTCTGCGAGCAACGGGAAGTTCGGGCACAAGGGCTGAAATGCCGTTCAATTCATCTTCAGATATCATAATGGGAGGAAGGTCGGGTTCAGGGAAGTATCGATAATCATGAGCTTCTTCTTTTTCGCGCTGAAGGTATGTTTCTCCTTTTTTTTCATCCCATCCTCTTGTTTCCTGAATGATTACTCCCCCACTCTTTAAAAGTTCTTCTTGACGTTTTAGTTCGTAGGATATTGCCTGTTCCACATTTCTGAATGAGTTGAGGTTTTTTACCTCTACTTTTGTTCCTAATGTTTCTGTTCCTTTGGGGCGGATTGAGATGTTTGCTTCGATACGCATTTGCCCCTTTTCCATATCAGCATCCGATGCTTTTAAGTAGCGCAAGACAAGTTGTAGCTCCTGGGCAAACACTCGAGCTTCGCTTGCCGACGAGAGATCGGGTTCTGTTACCAGCTCCATTAATGGGGCGCCTGCTCTGTTGTAATCTACAAGGGTATGGGAAGAGCCTGACGGGTGCAAAAGCTTTCCCGCGTCTTCTTCTAAATGAATACGAGTGATTCGCACAACCTTTCCCTCAATATCCAAGACTCCTCTTTCGCACAAAGGCATATCATATTGAGAAATTTGATATCCTTTTGGCAGATCGGGGTAAAAGTAGTGCTTACGGTCAAATTTGGATACAGAAGCCAATTCACACTCAAGCGCCCTGCCTACCAGCAGGATCTTGCGGATAGCCTCAATATTTGCAACCGGAAGAGTGCCGGGGTGTCCCATACATACGGGGCAAATGTTTGTGTTTGGCTCGTTTTCCAGCGACGTGTTTGGACACGAACAAAACATCTTGCTCTTGGTATTGAGTTCTGCGTGGATTTCAAGACCTATTGTGGGAATATATTTTTCCATACTTCTTCGTGAATGCTTTGAGGAGAAAGAAGCTTACCCATCTTATCTATGCTGTTTATGATATGGAATATTTTTGGAAACAGTTTCGCGAAATGAACGTATGCTTTTTCCGCATTTTTCAAATGAACGATGCTTTTCTCATGAATATCCAGTTTTTTCCCGACCTTCTTTGCCAGATCAAGTGTGAGCCGATGAGCTATATTTGGAGGCATCATCAACAGGAAGGATTTTTGCGGTTTGGGCACCTTCAATAATAGGTACTCCATATGATATAGCCATCGAAAAAATTCCTCTCTCTTCTCTTTGTTCTTTATTTTGCCGCCCTGGTGTCCTATATTTGAAGCGACATACCTGTCGGAAACCACAACAAATCCTTTTTTAAGCCACTCCCTCATCTTGAATCCTGCGTCAAATCTGTCTACAGAGTACAATAGAGATGCTTGATAGGAGTCGGCATTGCCATACCTTCCTTCGAGATAGTTTTCTACCAATCCTCCCGCTTTGGTTTTATACTGCGGAAAATGAATATGTCTTGCTTCGTATCCTTCGCGTTCCAAACGATCCAGAAGCATCCTTGCTTGAGTTGATTTTCCTGAGCCATCAATCCCCTCAAACACGATCAGTTTTCCTTCGAGCTGATGTTTTTTCACGGAATTATACTTGTTGCTCCTTTTCTTTTGTAGTAACTCTGCCGCCCTGCCATTGTCCCCGATAGAGATTTCCTTTTCCCTTAACCTCAAAGAACATAATATGGGCGACACGAGCTCCCATCTCTAGCTCAAACTCTTCATTTCGAAAGTTATAGAGTCCCATATTGAGTCCGCCTTGATAGCCAGGGGGGACTTGTCCTCCAAATAAATACACACCGGAGCGAAACAATGTAGAGCGAGGAGTCATCATGGCCAAAAGGTCTTCTGGCATTGTAACCGACTCAACGGTTTTCATAAGGTAGTATGTGTTTGGTTTGAGAGAGACTTTGATCCTGTCTCCTTCTTTAAATGTTGCGACAGAAATCATGTTGGGGGTTTCTCTCTCATCCACACCAAGAAATCCTTTTCCAGAGATTTCAAAAAGCTCTCCGATGCGCAGATCAAATCCAGCACCCTCCGGATTCTCAAGTTCCCTGTTGGACAGTCCTTCCACAAGGTTTTCTTCTTTTACTAGCCTATGAAGTTCTTTAATTCCCAATACCATATTCAATGAGGAGTGAATGCTCTTTTAGTGTTATTATCTTTCGTAGCGCAAGATTTGCAAATATTGGTTTTGAAAACAGGGAGACTCCTTGTCCAAACACAATAGGCTCCACAGTAAGATAAAGCGTCTGCACAAGACCTGCCTCCATAAACAGGGTATAGATACTTGCTCCTCCGCATATGGCCACCTCCTTGTACCCTCTCTTTTCTAAATCTTCAAGAACAGTCATTGGGTCTTGACTGGTTGTTTCAACTTCCCCGTATGTTTTGTTTTTTGAGTACACAATTGTATGACGGCCCGGGAGTGGTCTGCCAATAGTCTCGTAGGTGCGAGACCCCATAATCATGACTCCGGCCTCTTTTGTTCTTTGAGTAAAGAATTTCTTGTCGGCTCCGCTTGTCCATGCCGTAGAGGGTTGAGAAATACCATCTGATGGGGCAATAAATCCGTCTGCTGAAATTGCAGCAATAAGAAATGTGTGCATTGTGCGTAGTATTGACTCTCCCTTTTTCACTTGGTATCCTATCATAATGACTAACAATACTCAACATCCGGAATACCAGTATCTTAACCTCATGCGAGAGATTTTAGAGCATGGAGACAAACAGATTGATGAGCATACAGAAGCTGTTACCTGGAGTCTTTTTGGGCGCCAAATTCGTTTCGATTTAGAAAAAGACGGCTTTCCCTTGCTGACGACAAAAAAGGTATACTGGAAGGGAGTTCTTCAAGAACTCTATTGGTTCTTTTCGGGACAAAATAATATAAAGTATTTAGTAGATAATAACGTGCATATTTGGGATGATTATCCGTATAAATTGTACTTGGAAAAAATAGAGAGTGGAGCGAACAAAAAGCTTGAGAAAGAAGAATTCATTGAAAAAATCTCACAAGATGAAGTCTTTGCCAAAGAACACGGGACACTCCGCTACATATATGGAGAGTTATGGCGGGCATGGCCAACACAAGACGGACGTACTATTGATCAGCTCTCTTGGGCATTGAATGAGGTGAAGAGAGATCCTGCTTGCCATAACGCCGTTGTTACCTCATGGAATCCTGAATATCTTTATAAAATGGCAACGCCGGAAAAGGCTTCTCGCTTCCCTATCTGTCACAATATGTTTCAATTTAATGTGAAAGATGGCAGACTTTGTCTTCAACTTTACCAGCGGAGCGCGGATATTTTTCTTGGAGTTCCGTTCAATATCGGAAGCTACGCTCTTTTACTTGCCGTTGCCGCGAAGATCACAGGGTATAAGCCGGGAGAATTTGTGCACACATTTGGTGATGTGCATATATATGACAACCATAAAGAAGCTGCTCTCCTTCAGCTAGAACGAGAGCCACGTCCATTCCCTAAAGTTTCTATTAGCGATGAGACAAAAGACATAAACTCCTTTGTGCCAGAGCACGCTACGCTTGAAGGCTACGATCCACACCCCGCCATTAAAGGAGATCTTACTGTTTCTGGAGGTGTTGTTACCGAAGCTCACAAAAAGTTTGTGAAATCTTTGAATTAAAAGCCCTGTTTTGTCATCCCCGCGAAAGCGGGGATCCAGTACTTTGACCCCATCACTGGATTCCCAGTCAAGCAGGGTACAATACTATACCCTGCCAGGTATTAAATAGTACCTGGCAGGGAATGACACGGATGGTTGGAAATGACATAATGTCGCACAATATTTCCTTGATTCGGACAAGGTGTGGATAACTTAACCGAATCAAGGTAGACAAACACCTAGTGGGTTTGTTCGTGCTTTGCAAGATAGCCTGCAATATCCACGGGAGGGATTTTTCTAAGAGCAATGCCTGCTTGAGAAGCAAATGTGCGGGCTTCTTCGTAACGCTTTGCGGCATTAGGAGTTTCTTTCTCGTATACAATTTCTTTGATCTTTGCGGCAATTATTGCCTTCATGCAATTCAAGCAAGGGATGTACGAGGTGTAGAGAGTTCCCCCCTCTAGCTTTCCGGAATCCTGCAGTACGGCATTATGTTCTGCGTGAAGAACACGGTGACAGGATGTCCCTTCGTCTTCAAATATAAGACAGCCCACTTCTGTGCAGTGAGGAAGACCCGGAGGAGCTCCGTTAAATCCTGTGGTTATAATGCGGCGGTTTTTTACCACCACTGCTCCTACGTGACGCTTTGGGCACGTTGCCATCACAGCAACTAACTTGGCCATCATCATAAAATACTCGTCCCAGGTGGGACGTGGAGGATATAAAGGAAATCTTCTGATTTGTTGTTCCATAAACCTAAGTATACCGAATTTTTTACGGAAGAACAAGTAGCAAAAAACCGAGTTTATTGCTCGGTTTTTTGCTACTACTTTACCTCAATGCCCATGCTCTTTGCCGTGCCCCCAACCGTTTTCATGGCTTGCGCGATGTCTGTGGTGTTCAAGTCTGGCATCTTTTGCTGAGCCACCTCTTGCAGCTGCTCTTGGGTGATAGTGGCAACTTTCTTTTTGTTTGGCTGACCGGATCCTTTTTCTATCTTCGCAATCTTTCTTAGGAGTTCGGAAGCAGGAGGTTCATGCAATACAATGTCGTATGTGCGATCTCCGTATACAAATACTTCTGTTGGGATTTTTGATCCCTGCTTTTCTTTGGTAAGCGCGTTGAATTTTTGGCAGAATTCGCCAATGTTCACGCCGTGTTGAGCAAGCGCCGGACCCACGGGAGGCGCTGGTGTGGCTTCCCCCGCTTTGATGTGCAGTTTTATGATTTTTTTGATTGCCTTTGCCATAAATTTGTTATAATTTCTTTATCTGCAGAGAATCAAGTTCTACGGGGGTGTCTCTGCCAAACATATTGATAAGCACCTTGATCTTTCCCCGCTTCATGTCAACATCCGAAACCTTTCCGTCAAATTCTTTGAATGGGCCATCGATGATTTGCACGGCATCTCCTTCTGCCACTTCGATATGATATTTGGGAGTATCTTCTCCCATGCGCTTCTTAAGCTGTTCAATCTCTTCTAGTGAAACAGGGATTGGCGTGGTGCCCGACCCCACAAATCCAGTTACATTTGGCGTGTTGCGCACAATATACCAGGAGTCGTCGGTTACGATCATTTCCACCAGCACATATCCTGGATAGATCTTTTCTTCCACCAACTTGCGCTTTCCATTTTTTATCTTTATCTTCTTTTCTTTGGGAACCAAGACAGTAAAGATTTTCTCTTCCATGCCCAGAGACTCAATGCGCTGACGCAAATTGCGAGCAACGGCATCCTCATACCCTGAATAGGTATGAATAACGTACCAGTTCTTTTCTTGAGTAAGCTGCTGCTTTGCCATGAAAATTAAAGAAAGAAGCGTTGCAAGATACGGGTAAGTATAAAATCAAGAAACCCAAGAAAAGCAGCAATTGCAATAGCGAATCCAAGTACAATAAGAGTGCTGCGTACTACGTGCTCCCGAGTGGGCCAGCTCACCTTTTTTGCCTCCATTTTTACCTCTCTAAAAAAGGTTGATATCTTTGTTGTTGATTTTTCCATGATTTTAAAAAACAGCCCTTAGGCCATCTCCTGGTAAGACTACCAGAAAGAAGGCTTCTTGTCAATTTTAGCTATATATCAAGGTTTTTTACGGATTTGGCGTACGTCTGAATAAATTTCTTCCTTGGTAATACTTCGTTACCCATAAGAACGTCAAAGATATGATCTGCTTCTTTGGCATCTTCAACAGTAACTCGCAAAAGTATTCGGTTCTCCGGATTCATGGTGGTTGCCCAAAGTTGTTCGGCGTTCATCTCTCCAAGTCCCTTATACCGCTGAATAGATGGAGCTCCTGCTTGTTTTTTTTCTTGAGCAAGCTCTTTGAGAATTTTTTCTTTCTGGGCATCTGTATAGGCGTATTTAAACTGCTTTCCTGTTTGAATTTTATAGAGAGGAGGTTGAGCAATGTAGATGTAACCCAGATCAATAAGAGGTTTAAAGTAGCGATAAAAGAGCGTGAGAAGAAGGGTGCGAATATGGGAGCCGTCTACATCGGCATCTGTCATAATAATGATGCGATGGTACCTTGCTCGGTCGCTGTCAAAATCATCGGCAACGGCGGTTCCTAACGCGATAATAAGAGCTTTTACTTCGTTTGAAGAAAGAATTTTATCCAGTCGTGCGCGCTCCACGTTAAGAATCTTTCCTCTTAAGGGCAGGATTGCTTGGAATCTTCTGTTTCTTGCCATTTTTGCTGAACCGCCGGCGCTATCCCCTTCTACAATATAGAGCTCCGACTCCGCTGGATTTCTGGAAGAGCAATCAGCAAGCTTTCCGGGAAGAGACAGGCCCTCTAGCGCTCCTTTGCGCAAAACGGTTTGTCGAGCCGCTTTGGCTGCTTTTCTTGCTTTGGAGGCCAAAAGACACTTCTCAATAATTGCTCTTCCATCTTGAGGATTTCGTTCTAAATAATCGGTAAGAGCCTCTGCTACTATGTTTTCTACAACAGGACGCACTTCGGGATTACCAAGTTTTGATTTTGTTTGTCCTTCGAATTGAGGCTCGGATATACGCACAGAAATCACAGCAGTGAGTCCTTCTCGAACATCTTCTCCCGTGAGAGCGTCGTCTCCGTTTTTCAAAAGGTTATTCTTTTTGGCATAATCATTAAGAGTTCTGGTGAGAGCTCCTCTAAATCCTGTGATGTGAGATCCTCCCTCGGGGGTAATGATATTGTTGGCAAACCCTTCTTCGTAGGTTTCAAACTCTTCTGTATAGAGAAAGGCAACTTCAACAAAGGTGTCATCTTTTTCCCTTTTCACATAGAAAGGTGTGTTAAGTTTTGAAGGCATGCCTCGAGTCAGATGTTTCACATAGGAAGCCATTCCTCCTTCAAAGTAAAGAGTGTACGGATTTGAGCTACCGTTTCTAAGGTCGTTAAACGTTATTTTTGTTCCTGCGGTCAGGTAAGCTTGCTTACGCAAGCTACTCATAATACGTTTTTCGTCAAAGACAATGGATTTAAATATTTCGATATCGGGCTCAAACTCAATAACCGTGCCCGAGTGTTTTGACTTCCCCACACTTTTTACCGGAGATTTTGGAATTCCCCTCACATATTCTTGGCGGTAGAGAAGTCCGTCTCTGCTGATTTCTGCTTTTAGGTATACCGAAAGAGCGTTTACCACAGACACTCCAACGCCATGAAGCCCTCCAGATACCTTGTAGGTTTTTCCTCCAAATTTCCCTCCCGCGTGCAGAGTAGTAAGAACGGTTTCTAGCGCTGATTTTTTTGTTTGGGCGTGCCTTTCAACGGGAATGCCCCGTCCATTGTCTGTAACGCGTACTCGATTTTCTTCAAGAAGCTCCACCACAATATCCGTGGCGTGTCCCGCCATGGCTTCGTCAATGGAGTTGTCCACCACTTCTTTGACAAGGTGGTGCAAACCATCGGGACCCGTAGATCCAATATACATACCCGGCCTTTTGCGTACGGGATCCAGTCCTTCTAATACAAAAATATCTTTCGCGCCGTAATCAGTTGTCTTCCCCTCGGTCTTGCTTCTTAAAGCTGCTGATTCTTTTTTTATTGCCATAATTCTCCTTATTATCTTCTTGCGTTCCAGAGCGGATTTTTTTCAATGATTTGAGCAATTTTCTCATGTATTGCATCTACCTCTTCTCCTTTCAGTGTCTTGGTGCGGGATTGATAACGTATATGAAAGGCAAGACTCTTTTTCCCTTTATCAATGTTTTTTCCTTCGTACATGTCAAACAGCTCAATATCCACCACCAACTCTTCTCCCGCTTTGCGTAACGCATCCATAACTTCGCTTACCGCAGTGTGTTGAGGAACAAAGAGCGCAATATCTCGGAATACAGGAGGATAGCGCGACGGCTTTTGGTACAAGATTTTTTCGGTAGCGGCTTTTGCAAGTTCCTCACTGTTTAGAGATATTCCCACAACGGGATATGAAATTTTCCAGGACATTCGCGCGTGGCTAGAAATCTCTCCCACAAGTCCAATGAGCGTTCCATCTTTAAGTGTTATTTCTGCCGTCTTTCCTTTTTGCCAAAGAGAAGTTCTTTCCCCAAAACTTTGTTCTTTATGTTCACTATAGGTGACTTCCGTGATCCCCAATCTTCGCGCAAGAGCATCAATAATTCCCTTGGCTTTGGCAAAATCTTTAAGAAGAATGCCAAGATACACCCCCTCTTCAATACTTCTTTTTTTGCTACGCCAGAAGATATTTCCAATTTCAAAAAACTCTCTGCCTTCGCCTTCTCTTGTCGCCAAGATCTTTCCCATGTTGTCAAAAATAGATGAGCGCAGATACCTATGATCTTCGCTTAGGGGTTTCTCAATTTCTACAAGATTTTCTGCTTCTTGTTTTGTTAAAGCCATGCGTTCTACGTCCCCGGTTCCAATAAATGAATATGAGACCAGCTCCGTGAATCCTTGTTCAACAAGGTGCCGTCGCGCAACCGATGACCAGAAAACGCGAGGGTTGCGATGAGGAGATTTTAACGTGGCAACAGCAGGGACCGAAGGAATTTTTTCATATCCCATAATCCTCCCTATCTCTTCTATAACATCCTCTTGTTGTAATACGTCCTGTCTCCAGCTAGGTACGATTAATGAAAGACTCCCCTTTCTGCTTGTGATTTTAAATCCCAAACGATAGAGGATACTCTCTGCCTCTTTTTGAGATACCGCGATACCTAAAAGTCGCGAAACGTATGAGAGATCCAGAGATATCTTTTGCAGAGGTGTTGGCTTATACTGATCTATGGCAGTTCCTACTCTGCCACCAGCTCCTGTTTCTTGAAGGAGCACACACGCTCTCTCAAGAGCTTTCCACGAATTTTCGGGATCAACCCCGTGGCGATAGATAGTAGATGCTTCTGTTCCGTATGCCAGTTTTTTGGTGGTAGTATATATAATCTTTTGGTCAAAGACGGCACCCTGTAAAATAATATTTTTTGTATGAGGGGTAATTCCTGTACGTTTTCCTCCTTTGATACCAGCTAGATCCATGACACCTGTTTTGTCTTCTATGACAATGACTCCATTGGGAAGGGAAATGGTTTGCCCATCCAGCACATCTATTTTTTCTCCCTGTTTTGAGGAACGCACATTCATATAACTTCCCTCAATCGTATCATAGTCAAACGCGTGTAGGGGCTGACCAAGCTCTGTCATGACAAAGTTGGTAACATCTACCACGTTGTTTATGGCGTTAATTCCCAGACTTTCAAGTGAGTTTTTTAACCATGCCGGAGAGGGCTTTATCTGTATGCCACTAATCACAACAGCCGTGTATCGTGGCACAAGATGTTTTTCTTTGATGCGAATATCTAGGGGGAGATCCCCTGCCCTCTTCTTTATACTAATGGTGGCGGGTTTCTTTAGGGTGAGAGAGTTAATTGTCGTAATTTCTCGGGCCAATCCGTAGTGACTCATGCAGTCGCTTCTGTTGGGAAGAACGGATACATCAAAAATCCAGTCTTTTCCCAATTTTTTAAGACTATCTACCTCAAAGAGGCGCATAGTCAAAACATTCTCCAGCTCTTGCGGGCGAGGGAGCTTTTCTTTTATACAGGACTGTAATAGTTGGTACGAAAAAAGCATAGTAGTTAAAACTGATCAAGAAGTGAAAGGTCCCCGCTGTACAGCAGTCGAATATCGTGAATTTGGTACTTCATCATAGCAAGCCGGTCTAACCCCATGCCAAAGGCAAATCCTTGCCAATCTCCCTGCTTGTATCCCGCGGCAGTAAAAACGTTCTGATGCACCATGCCGGCTCCCATCATCTCAATCCATCCCGCTTGCCCGCACGTAGAACAATGCTTCGACTCGCTCAGCACATAGCCCCTTCCTTTGCAAATTACGCAACTCATATCTACTTCAAACCCCGGTTCTACAAAAGGAAAATAGCTGGGTCGCAGACGAGCTGTGACTCCCTCTCCAAAGAAAAGGCGAAAGAACTCTTCTAGAACCGCCTTCATATTGGTGACAGAGACATCTTTTCCAACCATAAGTCCCTCTAACTGATGCATATTTGCGTCATGTCGGGCATCTGTTGCCTCGTGTCGAAATGCCCTACCCGGAGCAATAATGCGGAAGGGCGGAGTGTTTTTCTCCATATATCTTACCTGCACAGGACTTGTGTGGGTGCGTAGCAAGAGTCTGCCCGATTTCTTGTTTTCTGGTTTTTGTTTATCTAACTCCCCTTTTAACCAGAAGGTGTCTTGCATATCTCGGGCAGGGTGGTCCACGGGCATATTGAGAGCGTCAAAATTATACCACTCGGTCTCAATTTCGGGACCATGAGCAACCGCAAATCCCATACCATGAAATATCTCTTGAGCTTGCATCTGAATACGACTCAAAGGGTGCATGTGTCCCGTGGGAAGTCGCTTTCCCGGAACGGTCACATCGGTCCATTCCCCTTCTTCTCCTTCTTGTTTTTGAAGTTTAAGTTTTTGCTCCTCATACAGCTCTTTAATCTTGTCTCGCAGGTTATTTAAAGCTTTTCCTTGTTTCACTCGCTCATTTGGTGAGAGATGAGACAGTTCTCGAAGGTGAAATGTTATCTTCCCTTTTCTGCCCAGATACGCACGAAAAACTTCCTCAAGTTTATCTAAGGAAGAAGCGTGCGATAAGGCAGAAGTTACCTCTTGTTCCAAGGAGTCTAGATCCATATGCTATTGAGCAATTATATCACCTTTTTACTTTCAGAGCAACAGAAAACCACCCTTTTAGGATGGTTTTCAATTGAACCATGTGAGGCGCGGGCGACCGGATTTGAACCGGCGATCTCTTCCGTGACAGGGAAGCGCTTTAAACCACTAAGCTACGCCCGCAATTACCTGCCTTTGGCAGGAAGCTTCAATTTCCAAATATCAAATTACACAAAGCACAAAACACAAATAAAACACAGAACACAAACTACTCAAAACACAAACAACTCAATCCACGCATTAAAATTTCTGACAGGTTGGTCATTGATTAGAAAATTAGAGAAATTAGGTTAATTAGACATTTCCCAGCATAGCTGGGTTGGTGCCGGCGGGAGGACTCGAACCTCCGACCTACGGCTTATGAGTCCGTCGCTCTAACCAGCTGAGCTACGCCGGCGCGTAGTCATATTTGTTGCGGGGGCCGGAATTGCACCGGCGCCACAAGGTTATGGGCCTCGTATGCTACTACTACACTACCCCGCTCGTGGTGTCTTGTGACACGCATA